>JACMLS010001026.1 GCA_014379485.1 Bacteroidia bacterium
AAGTGGATGTGGAATGGGTTGTAAAAGAGAATTCATTTTATCTTTGAACGCTTGAAAGTTTTCTTTTTTCATTGAAAGTTTCAGTTTATAATTTCCGGTGAGCGGATCTGGTTCTGCGGTAGGATACAAATATTTTATTTTATCGTCAGCAGCCAGTTTATAAAAGCGCGAAGATAATTTTGCAAAATCAAGTGTTTTATCTTTTTTAAATAAAAGTCTTCTTACATAAGTGGCCTGACTTTTTTTTAATCCTTCAATTTCAAGCGATTCAAATAATACAGGTTTTTCTATTTTTCTGAATTTAGCGCGTTTGGCTGCAAGTTCTTCGGGGTCTGCTCTTCGTGTAACGTTCATTTTAATAGAGTCAATTTTTCTCATTGTAATGGCGTAACCACTGTCAATTAAACGCTGAGCGCTTTCAAAATCAAACAATCCAACATCAGAAAACGGCTGAATAATAATTCCATTCTCACAAACAGGTTTAAAATCACTTTTACTCATTAGCATGTTCCGCATCATTAAATAAAAATTCTCATCATCAGGCGGGGGTGAGTTTCCGGTAACAGAACAGCCAATGATGTAGTCGGGAAAAAAATCAGAATACATAATGTTGCTTGGAAAATTATTATAAAGGCCTCCATCCATAAACATAACTCCATCGCGCGTAATAGGCCTCAGGTAAAACGGGTAAGTCATACTTGCCCTTATGGCAGACGACATATTTCCATTCTTAAAAATAACCGATTCTTTTTTTACAAAATCAGAGGCAACACAACGAAACGGAATCATTAAACTGTCAAAATTATTATTGGATTTTGCTCCTGGCTCAGAAAACAGTTCCATCATTTTAAAATCCAACGGAACAGAATTTATCATGTTGGTGGGTATGTTATTAAGAAAAGTAGAATCAAGATTTAAATTAAACGAAAACCAGGAAGCATTGTCTTCGCCTTTCTTAAAAAAGTACATATATTTTTTTTCGATCTGGCCGGCTGTAAGTTTTTTAAACTGGTCAGAAGTAACAAACCTTTCAATCTGCTCAGGCGTGTATCCGCTTGCGTACATACCACCAATAAATGCACCAACAGAAGTTCCGCAAATAAAATCAATTGGAATTCCTTCTTTTTCAAGCGCCTTTAAAAACCCAACATGCGCCAGGCCGCTTGCACCGCCCCCGCTTAATACAACACCGGTTTTTTGCGCATAGTTTATACTTACTGAAAGGAGAAGAGATATTAAAACAGTCCAACGCAGCCGCATTGCAAATCTTGTCGAAGAAAAATGATTAATTAGTATTAAACGTAAAGATAATCATTTTAGTCTATGCCATCTGCCGGTTCATTGATAACAGTAAGAATATCAGGTTTAAACAACGGTTTCCGGTACAAAATTTTTATTTATGAATGAATAAACCGTTAAGCTTTTATTGTTAATTTAGCCTCATCAGAATTAAGAATGGAGCTATTTTTTTTAGACGCCTCAGACAAAACACCTTTGATCATTTTAGACAAGGGGCGCGGAAAATTTGAATTGAACGGGGTTTCTGTTCCGGAAAACGGTCAGGAATTTTACAAACCCGTTTTAAAATGGTTTACAGATTATTCAGCACACCCACTTACAGAAACTATGTTGCATGTAAACCTTGATTATTTTAATATCAGCTCATCTAAAATGATCTTGTTTATTTTTTATAAATTAATGGAGATAAAAGATTCGGGCAAAAAAGTAGAGATAGTTTGGCATTATTCTGACGAGCTTATTTTTGAAGCAGGTACTGATTACGAGTATATTACCGGGCTTGATTTTATTTATGAAAAAATTTCAAAAGCAAAACTGGCAGAGTAAATGGAAAAGGAATCTACACAAGATAGTTTTTGCAATTACAACGGTCATGTAATAAGCATCTACGAACCGGTTATATCATTTGCAAACCGTGCCTTTCGTTATGGAGATGCACTTTTTGAAACCATACGAGTGGTAAACGGGCGCATTATGTTTTTAAACGATCACATGCGCAGGATCAAACTGGGTATGACAATGCTTCGTATGAACATTCCGCCTGATCTTGGTGCAGAAACCATTTCTAATCTCGTAAAACAACTTATTGAAGTAAATAAATTGCAAAATGATGTGCGCGTAAGGTTCACCGTTTTCAGAAACGAAGGAGGCTTTTATACACCAAGAAGCAATGATATTAGTTTTTTAATTGAGTCAGAACCGCTGGATGATCTTGGTTACAGATTAAACGACCCGGGGTACAAAGTGGACGTTTTTCATGATATTAAAAAATCAAAAAACAAACTCGCTACTTTAAAAAGTGCAAATGCCCTTATTTACGTACTGGCCGGTATTTATAAAAAAGATGTTAAGCTTGATGAAGTGATCTTGATGAATGAAGACGGAAATATTTGCGAAAGTGTTTCTTCCAATATCTTTTTTGTTAAGAATGGCGCCTTGTATACACCCAATCTTTCTGAAGCTTGTGTAGAAGGAGTAATGAGAAGACAGATCCTGGAACTTGCACAGCGATACCGTATTCTCTGTTACGAAATAACCATTCCGCTCAATACCATGTTAAATTCAGATGAAGTATTCTTTACCAATGCTATACAGGGAATACGTTGGGTGGGCGAATACAAAACAAAAATTTACCAGAATAAACTTGCCACTTTCTTTACAGAAAAACTGAATGAACTGGTAAATGAAAAAATAATTATCTAAGCCCTTATTTTCTTTCATTTCATCGAAAAACCTTAGGCTTTGTATGATTAATTTCCCTACATTTATTTCCTTATTTAATTAATTATTAACCAAAAATTTACTGAAATGGCAGCATTAGACAATTACTACCAAATGGTAGAGAACGTAATCAAAAATCTGGGTGTAGACCCAGTAACATGCCGTGGCGAGCAACCGGGCCAATGGAATCTTAAACGCGGATCTGCTTCTGTGTGGGTAGATGTATGGAATATACAAACAGACAACGGAGACCGTGGATATTTCCAGGTAATGTCTCCTGTAATGGAAATTCCGGTTGATAATCTGGGGGCATATTGTAAAGAATTGCTTGAGATCAATCACACGCTTTATGGTGTTGCTTTTACAATTAATAAAAACTGGGCTTATGTAAAAATGATCCGCGAAGTAGAAGGTTTGGATGAAATGGAACTTTCTGCAATGCTTAACCGTGTTGGTTTTTACGCAGATGATTATGATGATAAATTAAAAGCAAAATACGGATCAGTTACAGGCGGAAGACCTGTTTAAATTTTTCTTTTTAGAGATTTTTAAAACCCGGAACACAAAAACGTTCCGGGTTTTTTATTTATCTGATACTAATAAACCCGCTTTCCTGAAAAAACTCTATCGGGTTAAGCTATCTCACTTAGGAGAAAATACTTAAAAAACGCAAAAAAAACCTTAAACTTAACCGATTTAGCGAAGCTGACGCCTCTCATCTTTTCTTCAACTTAAAATATCAACAGTCCGTCTATTACCTTACAGAAACGGTTTTTTTTTTGCATACTTTTGTAATACCCTTTATTCAAATTACATAATTTCTTTTTTTCTTATGAGAAAAGTTATATTTTTCACCTTTTTCCTTTTTTCGTTAGCTTCTCTTAACGCAGCTATCAGAACAAGTCTTGCTTCAGGAAACTGGACAACACCCGGAATATGGTCAGGAGGTGCTTTTCCCGTTGCAGGCGATGTTGTAACTGTTTCTGCAGGTCATACTATAACGATGAATGTAAATTCGGGTAATTGCTTATCTCTTACAGTTAACGGTACCCTGAATTGGACAGCCGCCTTAACAACAAATGTTTCAGGCGGATTGACACTCAATAACGGCAGCTCAATAACAGGTAGCACAACAGGCACCTTAAATGCTGCCACTTTTTCTGTTACTGCAGGCGGTACTGCAAACCTTGGCAATGTTAACCTTAATGTTTCAGGAAACACAACTGTTTCAGGGACTTTGGTTTTTAATAATACCGGCGGAACTAAAACTTTTACAAATATTACCGTTAGTTCAGGCGGAGTCTGGCGCGCTACTGCAGGAGAAACAGAAACAGTAACCGGAAATTTTACCATGCTTGGAGGCACCATAAACGGAACATCAAGTCATCGTTTAAATATTACCGGAAATTTTGATATTACAAGCGGTGCCAATTCAATTAGCAGAGTGCGGCTTGTTGTTACCGGAACAACAAATGTTACCGGCACATTAACTACGGCAAATACCACTGGAACCAAGACCCTTAACAACCTGGTCATTAATGCCGGCGGAGATTTTGATTGCATTGTAAATGAGACCTGGGCTATTTCCGGAAACTTTACCAACAACGGAACTTTTACTTCCGGCACCGGAACCTATACATTTTCAGGGGCAATAAGAACGTTCAGCGGAAACTCAAATGCAATTTTTAACGGCGACATTAGATGTACAGGATCATATACAAATAACGGAGTTGTTACTGCTTTAAGCGCTTTAACCGGAAACGGATCATGGACACAAGGAAGCGGAACTCTGAATGTAGGTTGCACAAGTGGGAATTTTGATGTTACAACGTTTGCCGCTTCGGGTGCAGGCAATACCGTAAATTACACAAGAGCAGCCAACCAAACCGTAAGAAACCCAACAGGTGCCATCTACCATCACCTGGGTTTAGCAGGAAGCGGAACAAAAACTTTAACAGCAAATACAGATTGCAATGGCAACGTTACTATCTCAAGTACCTTTGATGTTACAAACAACGATTACAACCTGACTGTTGCCGGAAACTGGTCAAGTACAGGAACATTTACGGAGCAAAACGGAACAGTTACTTTTGACGGAGCCGCTGCGCAAAGCATTTCTGTATCAGGTGGAGAAACTTTTTACAATGTTATTTTTGCAGCTGCCGGCACAAAAACTCTTCTGAGCAACATATCAAGTACAACAAATGTAACTTTTAATGCGGGTACCGGAACGTTAAGTGCGGGCGCTTTCAATATTTCTATTGTAGGAAACTGGGTTAACAACGGCGGAACTTTTTTGCCCGGAACAGGAACTGTAGATTTTACCGGTGCCGCAGCCGAAACAATTTTTAAAGCAACGACAGAAAGTTTTAATAACATTACTTTTTCAGGAGGCGGAACAAAAACTTTATTAGTTGCAATTGCCGCAACCGGAGACATTACTATCAACGCAGGTTCTGGAGCTTTCATTGCAAATAATTTAAATATTTCATTGGGAGGAAGCTGGATAAATAACGGAGGAACTTTTACTCCCGGAACAAACACCGTTACTTTTAACTCTACAACTTCAGAAACAATTTTTAAAGGTGGCGGAGAAACTTTCAGAAACCTTGTTTTTTCAGGAGCTGGCACTAAAACACTTTTAAGCGCAATTACTGCAACCGGAAATCTTACCATAAATGCAGGAGCCGGCGCCCTTACTGCAAATACTTTTGGTATTACCGTTACCGGAAACTGGACCAACAGCGGCGGAACTTTTTCTGGCGGAACAGGAACGGTTACTTTTAACGGAGCTGTTGCCCAAACAATTTCTAAAGCAGGCAGCACAGAAACTTTTGCATCTTTGGTTTTTACCTTAGCGGGAACAAAAACCTTATTAAGTGATATTTCTGCAACCGGAAACCTTACAATAAACATTGGAAGCGGGGCACTTATTGCAAATACATTCGCAATTACCGTTGGAGGAAACTGGGCAGACAATTCAACTTTTACCTGCGGAACAGGAACGGTAACATTTAACGGTACTGCAGCGCAAACAATTTCTAAACCTGCCGGAGAAATTTTTAATAACGTTACTTTTTCAGGCGCAGGTACAAAAACTTTACTCTCTACCATTACGGTAAACAACGATCTTACTATTAATGCAGGTTCAGGCGCATTGATAGCAAACACATTTAATATAACTATTACCGGAGACTGGATAAACAACGGCGGAACATTTACACCTGGCAATACAACACAAACTTTTAACGGAGCCGCAGCACAAACAATTTTTAAATCGGGCAGCGCAGAAACATTTGGTGTTTTACTTTTTACAACAGCCGGAACAAAAACATTGTTAAGCGATATTTCATGTTCCGGAAACCTTACCATT
>JACMLS010001027.1 GCA_014379485.1 Bacteroidia bacterium
CCGCTTAAATTTTTTGAAGTAGAAATGTTTGTGTTGTTATACAGTCTGCAATCTGTATCCTGCAAACTTCCCATATGGCAGGCTGCATCTGCCCAACCTGCACCGGCATTAAGAGAAGTTTTTGCACAACCGCAACGCTGGTAATACAACATGCGCAAAGATTGTTTCAGCGCATCATTGTAAACACAATCATCAATTAAAAATTTATAAGAACCCACATTGTTTGAGACATCAAAAATATAATACTCGCCAACAGCGGTAACTGAAGAAAAATTAAACCACCACACTTTATCTCCGCTTTGTGTTTGTGTTGCGCCACCGTTCCATGCAACAGGACTTCCGGTAAAAACAACAGCATTCGTATTCCAGTCGCGCACTTCATACGTTGCGCCGGGACTAAAAGACAAAGCTGAGTTATAACCCGTTTGAGGATCGGAGATCACAGCCATTTTTTCATCGTTAGACCTGTAGCCAAACTGATCTGTTTTAATATGATCTGTTGTAGTAGCTGGCGAAGAAAAATTAAGTAAAGGAAAAAATGCAAGGAGGGGGAGCAGATTTTTTCTGAAATTCATTTAGATGGTTTTTTAGGTTTAAGCTAATTTAGGAAGAAATTTCTGAAACAGAACAAATGAATTTACAGAGATTGACATCAGCGATATAAGATATAAGACACGTAGATATAAGACTAGTGCACGAGGGGTTTAACTATTAACTGACAACTAATAACAGATAACTAAGCCCCGCTTTCAATTTTAGCCAACGCCTTCTTGTGCGCCTTTGCAAGCTCTTCGCAGATCTGTTTAGATTCTTTTTCTGAAAGTTGAATTCCGAAGCGGATTATTTTGGAATGAAAATCGAATGCAATACTTTCTCCGGCCATGGTCCAGAACGAGCGGCTCATGCTTTGAAAAAACTCGTTCTTATTGTATTCGAGCAAACGAAAATCTTTTACAAATTCTATATCGTACACCTTTGTTTTAGAACGGCGGTTTATTTCTTTTCTGAAATAAAGTTTTCCGTTCTTGATCCAGAGTTTTTCATGTCCGAATTTGCGGTACGTGTAGGCGCGGCTTACTCTATATTCGTAATACAACCAAAAACAGATCACCACTAATAAAACAGTACGTTGCCGGTCGAAAAGATTTATTTTTTTTTCTATTTCTGCAAGCGTTTGTTGTTTTTGCTTGTAATCTTTTTGGGGAATGTTATAAATAGCATTATAATTCACCCGGCCCGCACTTGCACGGTTTGAGTAATTGAAATAATTGGCAATAAAAATAATTCCGCAAACAGTCCAGCAAACCAGCCAAAAGAAAAGCAAATTCACTTTCCATTTCTCTCGCTCAGGCAAAATAACAAGACTAAAAAGTCCTTCTTCTTTTAAAATACTGATTCTGTTATTCTCTTTGAGACTCATAAACTTTTCTTGCCACAGATTTCGCGGATTACCACAGATTGTTTTCGCAGATTATTTTTTTTATAAATCTGTGCCCTTAATCTGGGTAAATCAGCGAAATCTGTGGCATTTTTTAAGGATACGAAATTAATTATTTATTCGGTTCAATCTCTTCGAATGAGTTGAATTGAGAGTAATGTCTCCATTTATCCATTAACTTTTGCATGTCTTCGGGCAATTCAGATTCAAACGCAATTTCTTTTCCGGTAAACGGATGCTTGATCTTTAATGAACGTGCATGCAAAGCCTGGCGCGGACAAAGCGCAAAACAATTTTCTACAAACTGTTTGTATTTGGTAAACGTGGTTCCTTTTAAAATTCTGTCGCCCCCGTATTCCGGATCGTTAAAGATAGGGTGCCCTATGTAACGCATATGAACGCGAATCTGGTGTGTGCGCCCGGTTTCAAGCTTACACTCAACCAAAGTTACGTAACCAAAACGCTCAATTACTTTAAAATGCGTTACTGCATGTTTTCCGTTATCACCTTCCGGAAAAACATTCATCACTTTCCGGTTCTTAAGATCTCTTCCTACGTTTCCTGTAATTGTTCCTTCTTCTACATCAAAATTACCCCACACAAGGGCAAGGTAACGACGATCTAAATTGCGGTCGTAAAAATCTTTTGAGAGTTTAACCATTGCCTGTTCTGTTTTGGCAACAATTAAAATTCCGGAAGTATTTTTATCTATACGATGTACAAGACCCGGACGGTTTACTGAAAGCTCCGGAGAAATAGCTGTTTTAGATTCGGGAAGATTTTGGAAATGAAAAATTAAAGCGTTTATGAGTGTTCCTGAATAATTTCCGTAAGCGGGATGCACAACCATGCCTGGTGCTTTATTCACTACAATAATGTGTGCATCTTCATACAACACATTAATCGGAATGTCCTGAGGAATCAGTTCAATTTCGCGCGGGGGATGCGGAAGTACTATACTCAATACATCGCCCGGTTTAATTTTGTAATTAGATTTTACAACTTTTCCGTTGGCAAGGATACTGCCTGAGTCTGCTGCATGCTGAATTTTTGAGCGGGTAGAATTTCTGATTCTTGCACTTAGAAATTTATCTATACGAACAGATTCCTGCCCTTTATCAACCTCAATCTTAAAATGTTCAAAAAGTTCTTGCTCTTGTTCATCTTCACTAACATCCTGCTCATCCTGTACCATAAAAAAAAATAAAATTAATGAGCTATAAATAACTTGGTAGTATGCAGCAGTGATTTGCCATCGCTGATACGTAAAAAATAAATTCCGTTTGTAATTTCAGAAATATCAAGGCTCTGGTTATTGGTGATCATTTGACTCAGCATCATTCTTCCGCTCAGATCATATAATTCTGCCTTTACCAACTGTCCGATTTTTATTCCGGTATGATTAATAGTAACCTGGTCTCTTGCTGGATTAGGGAAAACAAGAGCTCGCCCCGGTTCTACCGCCGGTGAACTGATACCTGAAAACTCACCAATCCTGCTCATTACGGGGCGCATCATATACGAACCGGCGTATGAAGCATTGTTCCAGGAACCTGATGAGTTGTAAAACATTTTATTCTGATGGTTGTAATTACGATCAAAACCAATATTTAAAGGGGTGTTATTGGTTTGTTTAATTCCTACATAATAAGTTCCACCGGCAAGTACAGGAACCGCTTTATCAAAAGTATCGCGCACAAAACCATTAATGCTCAGGTTAGAAACATAGGATGGATAGGTAACTGAAGTGTCACTATAAAGAACTGTTCCCGGAAATCCTCCGTTATCATTCCACACATAAAGTGTACAAGTGGCGTTCACAAGCGTTCCAACATTAACTACTGGATCAAAATAAACATCAAGGGCTTTAATGGTATCGGGCTGAGATCCGATTGTAATTTTTACAGCCATTTCTGCTCCAATTGCATTTAATCCGTAACCACCTTCAGCAGTACCATCATCATAAGAATAATAATTATAGAAATGTGTAAAGCCGGTAAGTGTATCGTTATAATGTTTTTTATCATAAGGCAAAGAATCTTTTGCATCAAGTTTAACTTTTGCAGTATATGTGCCTGTATCAGTTAAATTGGGTGGTAAGCCAAAGGTAATTGGCATGTTGCAATGCGGGGCAAAATTATCCCAGCCAGATAAAATCCAGTTATTAATATTTTGACTGCCTCCTGTGGAATTTTGAATCTGCACACCGTTATTATCTAAAACCTTGAAAAAAACATCTATGTTGGTTGCAGCTGAAGTAGTGTCATTATTCCGTATAAAAAGAGGGAAATTTGAAGAAATATCTGCCCCATTTGTAAATTGCCAATACGGCATAGACGAATAGGTTCTTAAAAGAGAAGGTGCTTCATAACCAAATGCCTGATCCTGAAAAGTAGAAGAATCGCCTAAGGTTCTTCCA
The DNA here is from genome assembly GCA_014379485.1 of Bacteroidia bacterium. Lineage (GTDB taxonomy): Bacteria > Bacteroidota > Bacteroidia > B-17B0 > Aurantibacillaceae > AM-1111. The sequence goes on from JACMLS010001027.1 coordinate 3,858, forward strand.
TTATCCAAATAAACATAATCTACATGCCAATGATCTAATGCGCCTGAAATAGTTGCACGATTCCTGAAACGAAATTTAAAGTCTGAATAATGATAAGCAGTGTCTGTAAGATGCAGCACCACATATTTCCACGAGCTGTCATTTGGCCCAAGGTTAAAACCGGCTTTTCCCCAGGCCCTTGCCCATGCGTTTTGTGCAGGTTTAAAAAATTCAAGAATTAAAGAATCGTTTGTTTCAGGAGCATCTCCCCAACCACGGGTCTGGTAGAAAAAAGAAAAATAAACATCCTCAGTATCATTAGGCGAACCGGCGTAAAGATCTATTGTGTGAGAGGTAAGTGTATCTGCACCCGCACTTGAACCAACGGCTGCGTTAATGTTGTAAGGATAACCATGTTTATTAAGCCCGTCAAAAGTTGCAACGCCAATTGTAAAGGGCGCACGCGGATAAGTTGTATTAATAAAAACATTACTATCTATCCATCTTGCTGAGTCAGGAAAAATACCTGGTCTCGCAAAATCATCAAAGAAAGGAAGTGAAAGAGGTGTTACCGAAGCAATTTTTGCTGTGGAATTTTTGACATCTCCAGCTTTTAAAAATAAAGAAGGATTTGAATTTAAAGGATACAAAGAATCTTTTTGCGCAGATAAAGCAAAAGCATTTATTAAGATAAGTCCGAAAAAAAAGTTTTTAATCTTCATAAAAAAATCGAATCGTTTAAAAAATCACTGGTTAAGTATTTTCAATTCTTTAATCATTTTGATAAGTACAGATCTATTACAGAACCGATCCTTATCGTTGCCCCATCTGCGGCAGAAGGTTCTTGTTTGTAAACCACAAGGCCCTTTGTATTTTTAGCAAGTCCGTTATCAACACTAACCGCTCCTTCAGAAAGGCCTTTGTTATTCAAGGTTTGAATAGCCTCTTCTAACGTTTTACCGGTTAAATCCGGAATATCTACCCTGTCAGAACTTTCTCCTTCGCCAACAACCAATTCCACCTTCGATCCTTTTTTAACCAAATATTCCGGCCAGGTTAATTCTCCGTTTTTATCAAGTATCTTTTTTTGCTCCTTCCCGTCTACAAATTGCTTTATAACCCGCCCCTTATCTCCTGGTACATATTTAACTTTTCCGGCCTTTAACCCGTAACTTTGAATATGAGGCAATGCCATTTTCAAAGAAAGATCTACCAATTGCGGCATCTTCATCATGGGCGGCAATTTAGAGGTAACGTAAAGATAGATGGTTCTATTGTGTTTTACCTTAACATTTGGCAAAGGATCTTGCTTTAAAACCACACCCGGTTTCTCCTCAGGACTATAAATACTATCAACAATCTGGTAACGAAGGTCTTTTCCCTCAACAAAACCATCTAATGCAGCAATTGGTTTCCCTTTAAAATCAGGCACTTCCACCATTTCTCCGTGGTTGGTGTACACTGACAGGAGCTTAAAAAGCAGGTACAAAATAATGCAAAGGGCAACAAGTGCTATTCCAAAATGCTTTAAAAAAGTTTTTGTTTTCAGAAATGAAAAGAATTCCTTCACTTGTACTTTTTAGGGTTAAAAATCTAACTTTGCCGGTTCCAAAATACCTTTTTGAAAAGCCGGATAAAGGTACATATTAATTGAGAAATTTTAGCCCAAAATGCAGCCTTTAAGGAAATTTACA
>JACMLS010000107.1 GCA_014379485.1 Bacteroidia bacterium
GCTCGTTGCTCTTCCTTCTTCACTCTCACTCGCCCCTTTCACTTTTCTAATGATCCACAAAGGTCTGTTTGCACCTGAGAATTTTATGCGCAGTGTATTTTCATTTGGTCTTTTGCAGGAGAGCAGCGCAATATCCAGCCCGTCACGAGAAGAAGCGTCGGCCATGTTTTGTCTCAGTGCCGTTTTAATTCTTTTGTTTAAACGTTTTAAAATGTTGCGGGGTTCGTTTAAATGCGCCACCGCTTCTTCTAATTTCTGATAAGAGATCATACTCATAAAAGCACCTGGAACCCCGTGGCCGGTGCAATCTGCAACCGCAACCACGTAATTGTGCTTTCCTTTTTTTACACTTTCATCCTGGCGCAGCTGGTAATAATAAAAATCTCCGCTTACAATGTCTTTAGGTTTGTACAAAATAAAACTCTTCGGAAAGACAGAAAAGAATTCTTCTTTATCAGGCATAATGGCCTGCTGAATTCTTTGTGCGTAATTTATAGAGTCTGTAATTTCCTGTTTCTGATGTTCGATCTGTTTGTTCTGTTTGGCTAATAATATATTTGCCTGTTTTTGTTTTCTGTTTCCTATAAAAATAAAAAGAGCAAGCACCATTACTATTGCCAGGCCTATTACAGAAACCCATATAATTTTATTTCTTGCTTTAATTTTTTCTTCCTGTTCTGCTTCGTGTTTTGCAATTATTATCTGCTCTTTTGCTTTTTCTTCTTCGTACTCAAATTTTATCTGTAACTGAAAAATGCTTTTTGAATTTTCTCTCGAAGCAAGGGTGTCGCTCATGTTTTTATTGATCTCCATCATTTCAAGAGCGCTTTTAAAATTTCCGGTTTTTTTATATACCTCGTGCAGCAGGGCAGTTGCTTCAACAATTGTTTTTACAATATCAATTTCTTTTGCAAGTTGCAATCCCTTTTCGCCATAATTAATGGCCAGTTTAAAATCTTTTTTTTCTACGGCAATTTCTCCCAGGTTTACGTACACAGAGGCAATGGTACTTTGGTTGTTAATTTCCTGCGAGAGTGCCAGCGAGATCAGAAAATTCTCTTCGGCTTTTTTAAAGTTGAATTTCTTTTTATAAATATCTCCCAACTGGCTGTACACATCACTCAACCTGTGTTTATCGCCAACAGACTCGGCTATTTCTGTAGATTGTTTAAGGTATTCTATTGCAAAATCAAACTGACCCCTTGTAGAATATATATCAGAAAGCCCCATATAACAATAGGCTATTATGGTGTGATAATTTATTTCTTTGGCTATGGCAAGCGCACTGTTATAATAATCCTGCGCCTTTTGAAGCTCATTCTCTCCTTTATAAACGTCTCCCATAGCTGCGTAGCAATCGCAAATACGGATCTTGTCTTTTATTTTTTTTCCAACGGTAAGTGCTTTATTAAAATAATCAAGTGCCTTGGCATAATCGTTTTTTGCAAGGTAAATTTCTCCTATTGAATAAAGATCGTTAGAGAGTAAATTAAAATTATTTGCTTTTTCGCTCATAGCCGCAGCTTCTTCAAGCGTTTTAATGGCTAAAGAATAATCTGCCTGCATACGATACAACTCTCCGCTTGTGGTAAGGATATACGCTTTCTGATCAAGGTCGTTTATCTCTTCTGCAATTTTAATTGCTTCGTTAAAAAAATTAAGGGCGGTTTGATTTTCCTGCTGCATCCTGTAATCATCTCCAATAGACCGCAGGCAATACACAATACGGTTCTTATCATTGGTGGCTCTCGCAATTATTAAAGCCTGGTTATAAAACTCAAGTGCTTTTTTATGTTCGCCTAAAACCCTGTGTAAAGAACCTATCCACGAAAGTGCCTGTGCAATTAATTTTTTGTTATTCAGTTCTTTTGAAATGCTCAGACTTTTTTCATACATCTTAAGCGCATTGTCATAATCATCGGTAAAATAATAATAGATTCCTTTTTTGTGATAGCCGTCTGCTTCACCTTCTCTGTAACCGACTTTTACAGATTCTGTAATGGCCTGCTCTGCATAGGCATTTGTTTTTTCAGGATCTGTATTTCGGTATTCTTCTGCAAGGCGGTTTAAAAGATCTACTTTTTCTTTGCCTTCTCTTTTAGGAATCAGTTTTTCGAGCGAATCAATAACAGATGCCTTAATTCCAAAGGAAAAAAAACAGATAAAGAATAGTAAAAAATATTTTTGCAGACTGCCCAAAAGTTTTCTCTTTTGTTTTTTTGATAAGAGTTAAAGATAGGAAAAAATGTGAAAAGGAGGAGAGGAAATGGGGGATACGGAATA
>JACMLS010001028.1 GCA_014379485.1 Bacteroidia bacterium
AATTCAGGACTGTGATCGACAACAAAAAATACGGAAACAATTACGAATATCACCGTGCGCTTTTTTTGTTAGAAGGAATAAAGTTTTTAGATAACAATTTCATGATCTTGCGTCCCGAGCAAAAAACCTCCTCGCAGGTCTCCGTTATACATTATGAATTTTATTCAGATAAAGGTGTTTTAGTGAATGAAATCAAATCGCTCGACGAAAAAATACAGTGCATGGTTGGAAATAAATTTGAGGGCCTTGATCTTATTCCTTTTGGAGAAGCCCAAAGCCCAAAACTAAGTGATTTTGCGGATGGAATTAACACCCTTGAGTTTTTAAGAAAGCTCGGTTGATAATTAGCGCGTTTTTTACTAACTTAAGGGGTTTAAAGGTCTAATTTAGGCTTTGATTTATGCGTCAATACTATTCTTATATTTTCATATTTCTCCTTTTTTCATTGCAGGGAGTTTCTCAGGTTTTTTGGACAGAAGATTTTGGGACAGGTTGCAACCAGGGAACTTTGGTAACTTCGTTTACAGGTTTAAACGGAATCTGGACCCAGTCAAATACCGGCACAACAGATGCGCAGGCCAATGCATTTTACGTTTCTTCTACAGAAGCAAACACCGGCGTAGGAAATTGTGGCGACGGTTGTTTGAATAATGCTTTACTTACAAATGCCACATTGCACATAGGTTCGGTGGCTGCTTCTCCAAATCTTAGTGCTGCCTGTCCGCTCGGAGATTGTGGTGCTTTGTTTGATGATGGTGGAGTTTGCCCGGGTACTGCTTGCGTAACCACACACATCCGTGCAGAATCTCCGGTAATAGATTGTTCCGGAAAATCTACAGTAATTATTTCGTTTAATTATTTTGAAGGTGGAAGCATTATTTCTGATAACGCCCGCCTTTGGTATAACGATGGTACAAGCTGGACAATGATTTTTGATATGCCCAAAACTTCCAATTGCAGTCCAGCCGGAAATTGGACTGCGCTTTCATTTTCACTGCCGGTACGCGCAAATAATAACTCAAATGTAAGAGTTGGCCTGGAGTGGTTTAACAACGATGATGGAATAGGAACTTTACCTTCTTTTGCTGTTGACGATGTGCAGCTTTCTGCATCAGCACCTTCTGCCCCCGTTGCAGATTTTACGGCAAACAACGATACCGTTTGTGCAAAAGATTCTATACAATTCACAGATCAAACAACTAATTCACCAACAGCCTGGACCTGGTCTTCAAATCCTGCAACAGGCGTTTCATTCAATACTTCTTCTTCACAAAACACATCAGTAACATTTTCTTCTGCCGGAACTTTTACTGTGCAACTTATTGCTGCAAACGCAACGGCAAGCGATACTGATACAATGGTGGTAACAATTCTTCCGCTTCCAACTATTACTGCAACTACAGCAGCCGGATTTAATGACAGTATTTGTTTTGGTGATACGACCCAGCTTTCTGCAAGCGGTGCTTTGTCTTATAGTTGGAATATGAATGAAGGAATTTCTGATTCAACAATTTTCAATCCTGTTTTTGACAGTACTTTATCATCAACTTACATTGTTATAGGAACTGATATTAACGGCTGTAAAAATTCAGATACCATTACAATTACAGTTTTACCATTGCCTGTTGTTACTGCAACCACACCTTTTACTTTGTGCTCAGGTGATTCTGTAAATTTTCTGGCAAGCGGTGCAACAAATTATGTTTGGAACACACAAACTTTTTTAACTGATTCGTTAATAGCAAATCCGGTTTGCACACCAACTACATCGCAAAATTATACGGTTACCGGTTCTACAACATTTGGTTGTTCAGATACTGCAACTGTTTCGGTAACTGTAAATCCATCTTCAACAGCGGCCGGTACTGCGGGTTCTGTTCCGTTTGGCATTCCGGCCAGCATAAATTTTACCTCCACATCAACAAACATAGATAGTGTTGTCTGGAATTTTGGCGATGGTTCTGCAACAGATACTACAACAAATCCAACGCATTCGTTTACAAGCGCCGGCACTTTTACCGTTACTCTAATTGCATACAACGCTACTGGTTGTAACGATACTACAACTTTTGTGATCACAACAAGTGCAGCCTCATCACTTGTAATGCCCAACTTTTTCTCACCCAATTTTGACGATGTAAACGATATTTTCAGACCAGCCAACAATGGCATAAAAGATTTTTATTGTGTGATCTATGATCGCTGGGGATTAAAAATTTACGAATGGAACCGTCCGCAAGGTTGGTGGGATGGTTATACAACTGCGGGTATGCTTTGTCCGGTAGGAGTTTATTATTTTATAATGAAAGCAACAGGCGAAGACGGACAAGAGTATGAAGAAAAAGGTTATGTTCATTTATTCAGATAAAACAAAATAATGCTGAGAACAGAAAAAATTTCTTTCAATTACCCTTCTCAAAGCGGGTTCAAGGGTATTCAAAAACTTTCACTTAAGATTGAGCGTGGAGAATTTGTTTCTATACTCGGAAAAAGCGGAAGCGGAAAAACTACTTTATTAAAATGTATTTTTGGCCTGGAAGAAATTGAAGAAGGAAAAATTCTTTTTAATGAAGAAGAAATGAAAGGCCCCGCGCATAACCTTGTTCCCGGTCATAGCGGAATGGGTTTGGTGAG
>JACMLS010001029.1 GCA_014379485.1 Bacteroidia bacterium
ATAAACTTTTTTATAAATCTCAAACTGCTCCTTGGTTGAAATTTTAAAACCTTCATCATCCGGGTGGCGGGAACCACGAGGTATAATTTTTTGGCCGATCAGTGTGATCAATTCTTTTCCTGTAGCTACGGTTGTTGCTAATCGTTCTGAATGGTTTACTTCCATGCTTAAAATTTATTTTTTGAAAAATCTTTATCCTTAGATCCTGCTTGCTTAACTGCCTCTGCAGTTTTTGATTTTGCACCGTTGATTTTATTTATTTTAAAATCGAGAACATCACGTATACGGTGAAACAGTATCACTTCCTTACCGGTCGGTACACCAAGGGCTAATATTTTTCCTAAGTTTTCCTGCCACTTGTCTTTGGTATATCCTTTCTGCTTAACCAGCTTTACAAATTCGCTTGGAAACACAAACCGGGTATTTTCAAAAATTTCAATGTAGTCAGTGGCGCATAATTCCACGAAGTCTTTCCACAATTCAAAGTCGGCTTCATCGACGCCTTTTGCTACCCCGCCACCTAAATGTTGTAGCTGCTCAAAAGTCTTTTGGTAGTAGCTAAAAACAGGCTTTGGAATTAGGTCATTTTTTTCAAGCTCCCTTTTTACTTTAAAGTCTGTATTAGTATTATACGATAGTATAATACCTTCCCTTTGTGTACTATCTGTCACAGAAACCGCATTACTGTCGCTGAAACTCAACTTTTGTTGCATTTCGGATGGTTTCTGTGACAGTAACTCTTTTGCGACCCCTCTTTTAGCATACACATAAGCCAGTCTTTTTTCGAGTCCTAAGCACCTAACCATGCCTTTTTCCATCTTTAATAGGCCAATTCTGTCACAGAAACTCAATATTTCACGAATTTCTCTTGCTGGAACGCCAAAATCGCCAGAAAGCAATTCATAATCAATTTCCGATTCAATAAAAATATTTTTCTCGATGCCGGTAAGAAATTCCAGGAACATAACATAAACAGCGTAGCCGGTAATATGATGATTGACACGTAATGACTTGATTTTAGGATCATTACGCATATCGTTGTCGTGCGAAAAGTAGCTGCAGCCTTTTCTTGGAGGTCTTGCCATTTTTTTTGGTTTTTAGTTTCTGTCACAGAAACCGGGGTTACTGTCACAGTTAGTACACTACTATTTTGTTAAACCTGTAATTTTTACCGGTTTTTAGTTTCTGTCACAGAAACCGGGGTTTCTGCGGCATCCTGTGTCTGAAACTGTAGTTTCTGTCACAGAAACCGTGGTTATTGTCACAGAAACCTAACGGTAAACGTGTTTATATTCATTAACCTGTACTTTCTGTCACAGAAACCGGGGTTTCTGCGGCATCCTGTGACAGTAATCCTTGTTTTTGCGCCAATTCTGGAATTACTGTGACAGAAACTGTAGTTCCTGTCACAGTAATTAAATTCGGTATTCTTTTGATTTCTTCTTTATTTAATAGGTGTAAAAAGCTCAAAATTTTTAATTTTGCTTGCTCAAAAACCGGCATTTTTTCAGCACTTTCCCATGACAGATCGTACCGCTGATGGCAACCGCAATGGGTACCAAGGGTTAGATGATTTGCCAGCAGTAATTTAATGGATGGGAAAAATTCTTTCGGAAGTATATGGGCCTGAACAGAAAAATTTGCCCGTTCGGAAGAAGGAGAAATTGGATCATTACAATTGTCGCAGATCCAGGTCGATGAAGATATGTGCTGAAAGTACCAAGCTCGTAAGCTTCGGCAAAAACACTCATTAATTGGGAGTGCATTCCCTATGGGAAGAGTAGTGGGGGTTGCATTACTCAACTTATTTTTTTTTGTTGTAGCCCTGTAGATCCAATAGTGCTTCTCGCATCGCTTAGCGATTAACGGTCGTGCTTTAGAATCGGGGTTGCAATCTATGCAAAAACCTACAATGAGTTTAAGCATAGAATTAATTGTGCTTTAGGCATTAAGAATTGATTAAGGGTTCGCCAAAAATAATAAAAATTTTATAAAATTTTATAAAATTTTCCAAAACTTTATATATACCTTTACCATTAAACTGATCGCATGGCCACCTTACCAACCACCAAACTACCACCAGCATTAACATTGGAAGAATTATCTGACCTGCAGAAGCAACTTAAGGATCTGAATAAAGGATGGGTAAAATTGCTATGCGAAAAAATTAAAGCCCTTTACCCAAATAGCGAATACGGGGAGATCAACAACAATAAGATATATAACGTTTTCTATGGTTCCGCTAACGGTGCGTGGAAACATATTGTAGTTAAAAATGCCCAGGAACTTAAAAAGCAATTGGAAGTTGACCTTGTAAAAGAACTACAGACCTGACGATATTTTTTTTACCTATAACCCTAAATCTACCTGCATGACAGCAAACAAACTTGCGCTGAAGAATTTCAGCATCCAGAGTTTTGGCGGCATTTCCAAAACAAATCCCATTATTATTACTTTTCCGGATGGAGCCCGACTGTTAAAGACGGTGGGCGATCAGGGAACAAATAAGACCTCCACCATGGGGGCACTGGAAGCTTTACTCAGTGCGAACATTGCTCCCAATGCAATAAACACTACTGATAAAGAAAAAAAAGCTTCTGGCCGTTTCTACGGTAAAGATGGTAAGCTTTATCAATCGAAAATTACCAAGGCTACATTTACCCTTGAACAGATCCTTACGGACGAAAACGGGCCTGTGCTCGATGAAAAAGGACAGGAGAGTACGCAGGAATTAAAAAAACCTATTACACTGATCCGCACTCTTGTTGGGCCTCTTGGAATAACGCCCATGGAATTAAAATCCAAAAACCCCGCAGATCAAATAGCCTGGCTCCGGAGTTATCAGGGAGCCGCAGAAGAAGAAGCAAAAGCCAAAGAAGCTGAAATTAAAAAGAAGATCAAAACGGCCTACGATAGACGCACTACGGTTAATCGTGATATAAGAATTCTGGAAGCAAAACTTCAAACCAATGATTTTTTCATTCACAGAAAGCAGTGGGATGAAAAATTTCTTACCATCGAAAAAGAGCCGGAACTATTAAAGAAGATAGAAGAAAAACGCACTGCCGCAGATCAATTCATTCGCGGAGAAGCAAGGCTCGAAACCGTTAGAAAGGAAGTGGCAACGCTGGAAAACGATATCACCAGTATTGAAGAGCAAATAAAAAACCTGCAGCTTTCCTTGGAGAATAAAAAAGCCGAAGTGCTTACAAAAAACGAAGCGATTGAAACCGGTGAAAAATTTCTTGCCGAAAATAAAGAAGCTGCAGAGCACCATACTGCGCTGACAGAAGAACTGAAACAAATAACAGAGTTGAAACTATCACAGGCCAGCTATAAAGTGATGGAAGAAAATGTATTGGAAAAAATAGCACTGGCAAAAGAAGCGG
>JACMLS010001030.1 GCA_014379485.1 Bacteroidia bacterium
CACCGGTCCTCAAACCGATTTTGAGAATATTTATTATGAGCTTATAAAGAACCTTGTCAGCAGAAAGCTTATTGCCACTGATGAAATAAAATACGGATTAAATACCGATTTGAACGGAGCTATCATTGACAAGAGTGGAAAAACCCTTACAGATTTATTTACACTGGGTCCGCCAATGAAAGGAATTTTGTGGGAGTGCGTGGCAATTCCGGAAATAAAAATACAGGCAGAAAAACTCGCCGCTCTCCTGGTAAAAAATTAAATTATTTTTAGGGTAAAAATGTGCCTATTGTATTTATTTAGCGTAAAAAATCCGGATCATAAAAAATTCCGGGCTGTTGTATGATCGTAAAAGTATTAGACTCCTCTTTAGAAAAGCAATATGATGATTACCTGCCGGGTAGTCCGGAAACACTTTTATTTGCATCCAATAAATACAGGAAATTCCTGAAGAGTTTTTTAAATGAAGAGGATGTATATTTTGTTGCTTTAGATGAGCAAGGTGAAATTAAAGGTGTTTTGCCCGCTTTTTTAAAAAAAAATAATGAGTTTGGAAACGTTCTCAACAGCCTGCCTTTTTACGGAAGTAATGGAGGTATTATTGAGTTTGAGCAAAATGAAACAGTCAGAGATCTTTTGGTAAATGAGTTTTACAAATTTGCAGAAAAGAACAACTGCGTTTCCTCAACAATTATATCTTCTCCGTTAGAACCAATGGAAGAATTTTATGAAAGAACAACTTCTTATACCTGTAAAGATTCTCGTATTGGTCAGTTAACACCTTTGCCACAGCTTACAGATGATATTGATGGTGCTGTGATGAAAACGATCCATTACAAAACAAGAAATCTGGTGCGTAAGGCGCAAAAACTTGAGATTAATGTAGGTGACGGGCCTGATGAAACGTACCTGGATTTTTTAATACAAACCCACCAGGAGAATCTTGCCGCTATAGGAGGAATTGCAAAGCCCGAACATTTTTTCAGGCTCATCCCTTCTCATTTTAATTACGGGTCTGATTATAAAATTTATGTTGCAAAAAAAGACGGACAAGTGATTGCGGCGCTACTGGTTTTTTACTTTAACAAAACAGTAGAATATTATACGCCTGTTATTAAAGCAGAATTCCGCAATTCGCAGCCAATGAGCCTGCTGATATTTGAGGCAATGAAAGATGCGGTTGCAAATGGTTTTACCTGGTGGAATTGGGGCGGAACCTGGGCCACGCAGGGGGGCGTGTATCATTTTAAAAGCCAGTGGGGAACGCAGGATAAAATGTATTATTATTACACAAAAATAACTGACAGTTCTATATTAAACAGAACCAAAGAGCAATTGCTTAAGGAGTATCCGTATTTTTTTGTTGCTCCTTTTAATCTCGTTGTTAATTAAGTCAAAAAATAAACGGGTCAATCTTATCCTGATTTCTAAAATTAAAAAAATTAAAACATGGTAATTGTTACAGGCGCAACCGGGTTTGTTGGTTTTTATTTGGTAAACCAGTTGCATAAAGAAGGTTTTAAAGTGCTTGCCGCCGATAAAAGCGGAACCGAAGAAGCAGAATACTTTAAAAAAAACGGAATTGATTTTGTGCAGATGGATATTACAAAAGAAGAAGATTTTAATAAGCTTCCAAAAACCGGCGTAGAAGCATTAATAAATTTAGCTTGCGTGCAGCCTGCAAATATGCCCGATGAAATTTATGATCCTGCAAAATATGTGAGCGTAAATGTTTTAGGCGTTGTGAACCTTCTTAAGTTTTGTCAGAAAAACAATATTAAGAAAGTGCTGCATACAATTTCTCACAGAAACGTGCAAGGATTATGGGAAAATGGAGAAGTGATCACAGAGAAGTCTCCAAGGGCTATAAAATTTACCGGAAAATATTCCATGTTCAGTATTTCTGAAAGCGCCGCCGCCGATATCATGGAATATTTTATACAGGAATATAATTTGCAGGGTATTTTGTTCAGGTTGCCTTCTGTTTACGGGTACGGGCATCACGAAAGTTTTTTTAAAGATGGTAAGGTTTGTAAAACAGGCCTTGGTGTTTTTATTGACAATGCGGTGAATGGAGAAACCTTTGAGATTTGGGGAGACAAAGATAAAGGGAGAGATGTAGTGTACGTAAAAGATGTTGTTTCGGCCATTATTCTTGCTATCAAAAATAAAAACGCAAAAGGCATGTACAACATTGCTTCCGGAAAAAAATTAAGCCTGCAGCAACAGGTAGATGGAATTATAAATGTGTTTTCGAAAAAAGAAAATCTTTCTAAAATAGTTTACCGTCCTGAAAAACCAAATTCTATTGATTCCTGCGTGTATGATATCAGCAAAGCAAAAAATGACCTGGGCTGGTCTCCGCAGTATTCATTTGAAGATATGCTGGTTGACTATAAAACAGAAATGGAAAGCGGCAAATGGGAATTTTTGCTGGGAAGGAAAAAAAGAATGAGTAACGAAGTATAAAAAATATCTTAAATCCAAAACTATGATCAATCACAACATTCCAAAAGATTTTCCTGGCGGAGAATTCATGGCCGACAATGTAAGGTCGCTATTGAAAAAATGCGGACCCAATACAAAACTTTTTCCCTTAGCCAAACTTTGTAAACCCGATGTA
>JACMLS010001031.1 GCA_014379485.1 Bacteroidia bacterium
GCAGGCTATCTTGTAAATAAACCCTTTGCTGAAATTTCTCAGACAGATCTTTCTAAAATTTATTCGGTAAATGTTTTTGGTCCGTTTCATTTAGTACAATCGCTTCTTCCTTTAATGGGAAAAAATCAAAAGGCACACATTGTAAATATTGGCAGCATGGGCGGCGTTCAGGGAACTTCAAAATTTCCGGGACTTTCCGCTTACACATCCAGCAAAATGGCTTTAGCTGGATTGAGTGAATGCCTTGCTGAAGAATTAAAGGAAAAAAACATTTCGGTAAATTGTTTAGCGATTGGCGCTGTTCAAACAGAAATGATGGAAGAAGCTTTTCCGGGCTACAAGCCTCCTCATACAGCTGCAGAAATGGCTTCGTTCATAGGAGATTTTGCAATTAACGGACATAAATTCTTTAACGGAAAAATTGTTCCGGTTGCAGTGAGTGTGCCTTAGGGAGCTTTGCTGTAAGAGAATTGAACGGCGGGATTTAAGATATAAGACAAAAAGATATAAGTCCCGATAGCTATCGGGAGGTGCGATAGGTTTTGTTGTGAGAGAATTTAACTACAGGATAGAAGAAATAAGATAAAAGATGTAAGGTCGTGCACTAGAAATTTATGTTGGAGGCCCTAACAGGCCCAGTCTAATATCTTATATCTTTTTGTCTTATATCAAGCGGTCAATCTTTTTTTACGATAAAAAATTGTGTGTATATGAGTTTAGAAAACATAAAACAATTTGTTTATTCTTTTGTTCCGATGACGAATGAGGAGTGGGACGATTTTGAAGGGCGCGTACACATTAAAAAAGTGAGGGCCGGAGATTTTATTCTTGAACAAAGTGAAATTTGTTTGCACGTGGGTTTTGTAAATAAGGGCGCAGCACGGGTTTATTATATGGTGAATGGCGAGGAAATTAATGCGCATTTTGCATTTGAGAATTTATTTGTTTGCGATTACCAGAGTTTTCTAACTCAGCAGCCTTCAAAATATTTTATCCAGGCAATGGAAGATACAGAAATGGTTATGATAGACCGCGAAACTACTGAATACGGTTTTGGGAAATATCATAACTGGGAAAAATTCGGAAGACTGATTGCAGAATATTATTATATTTTAATAGAAAAAAGAACGGAAAGTTTTTTATTTAAAACAGCAGAGCAAAGATATCTTGAGGTGGTAGAAAGTTTTCCGGATATTTTTGAACGGGTTCCGCTTTACCACATCGCCTCTTATCTGGGAATCAAAGGTCCTTCACTTAGCCGCATACGCAGAAGATTAGTTGGGAAGAAGAAAGAAAAACCTGCCAAAGTAAAACAGGTTACGCTGAAACGTATTGCTTAACCTCCTCAAAACACTGTCTAATTCCTGAAAATTTTCTCTTCCTCCGCTTTTGTTTTGTCATCCCTGGTCTCAACAAGTTCAATTTTTGTTTCATTAGTGTTTTCTCTTTTCCTGTTGCTTGAAATTGGAACTGCTCCGCCAATACCGATTCCAACCGACGCTAAAACAATTAATAGCCCAAGGCCAAACAGCCTGAGCGCTCTTTTTAAATTTTTCATTTGAATAAGGGATAATGAACAGACCGTATTATTGCCTGTTAAAATGTAAATGATTTAAAAACGAATTAGCCTGCGCAGGCAATGGAAAGTTCTTCAGAAGAAGACAAGGGAATGATTTTAATTTGAAAAATTTTGGCCTTACGCAAAACAATGCAATTACTTTTGGACAAATGATCAAACCTTATTTTGGTGACCCGGTTAAATTCAAGAATTACTTTTGAAAGTGATATGTTGAAAAGCGATGCACTGAAAAATGGTAAAGAAAGTTTTTGGTAAGTGTATACTTTCTTTACTAATCTTGCAGAGCCGGAGATTGCTACCTCGGTTTTTACAATTTGCTTTTGTTTGTATTGAGCACCGCTTGAATAACCCTGCAAGGATAACAACAATACGAATGCCAATAAGAATTTTGACAGCCCGTTTTTGTAAAATTTTCTTTTTGAAGTATTCATTTACCTTGTAAAGGTACCTGATCTGTTGATACAAATGAATGATGCAACGCAGTCTTTCCTCTTTTTTAACGAAAATTTTACTTTAAAAAAATTGTTTTTCTAATCAACTATCATTTTTCCGGATCCAATAATTTGATCACCGTTCTTTATACGATAAAAGTACAATCCTGCCGCCCGGCCAGAAAGATCTACAAGCAGTAATTTTTGTGCCTTTGCAGAAACTGACAATACTTTCTCTCCAATCAGATTATAGATTTCTATTCCTGTAATTTCCTGCTGCGATTTTAACTCTGCATAAAAAATTCCTGATGAAGGATTCGGAAAAATAAAATGGCTGTCGTTAGTTGAAATCTCCTGTTCACCCGTCGTAGGGCATAGTTGAGCAAAAAAAACGGAACCCGTTCCTGTACCGGTTAATGTAATATTATCCATTGCCATTGAGCTGCTGTGAGAATTTCCGGTAACAAATAAACAACCGGAGAGGGTAGTCGCAATACCCCTTCCTACTTCTGTATTTGTTCCTCCTGCACTTTTTGCCCAAAGCGGGGTTCCATTTAAATCAAATCCCGCCACAAAAACATCTGTTGTACCAAGTGAACCTGAATTAGATAAGACAGTACTTCCAAAAGTAATAGATGGACCAGTGAAAGATCCGGTGCAAAAAATCTGATTATTAATATCTGTAGCAACAGACCAACCTGTATTATTTGAACTGGTATTTACACCATCACCGCTTTTTGCCCAAATTGCATTTCCAGCCGTGTCGTATTTTGCAATAAAAGCACCACCATACCCTCCGTTTTGATTTGTAATGGTAACAGAACCAAAAGTAAGCGAAGTTCCACCGTATTGCCCTGTTACAATTACATCTCCTGCTGCATCTAAAGTAACACCAAAGCCCTGGTTAAATGCTGTACCAGATGCACTTTTTGCCCATATGGGAATGCCTGCAGAATCGCATTTAGCAAGAAAAAAACCCGGGCTGTTAGTTAATGTATTGGTTAAAACGGTGCTGCCAAATGTAATAGAAGGACCGTTGAAAGAACCGGTAACATAAATGTTTCCGTTTGCATCAGCAACAAGTGCATTTGCATAATCGTAATTTGCTCCGATTGGTCTTTTTAACCATTTCACATTTCCGTTATTGTCAAATTTTGTGATAAACATGTTGTAATTGCTGCTGCTGTTCGATTGAATAAAAGTGCCAAACGCAATAGCTGCGCTGTTAAAGCTTCCGGTAATATATAAGTTGCCTGCACCGTCTATGCCTACACTTCCGCTTAAATCATGGAAAGGGCCGCCACCTTTTGTTGCCCAGATCGCTGTGCCGCTGCTATTGAATTTTGCAAGATATACGTCAGAAAGATTGCTGCTGTTTACATTGTTCAATTGAATAGAGCCAAAAGTTATACTTGCACTTTGAAAACTTCCGGTCAGATAAAAATTTCCGGCGGGGTCAGTAATAATTGATTGGCCCCTGTCATCATTAGTTCCTCCAAAACTCATTGCCCACAAAGAATTTCCGGAACCATCAAATTTTGCGACATAAATATCCGCAGAGCTTCCTGAAGAATTTGCATTTACCAGTGTGGTAGTTCCAATGGTAATTGACGCGTCAGAAAAATAACCGGTTGCGTATACGTTTCCATTGGCATCAGTAGTAATACTCGTGCCAATATCGTTGCTCACCGCACCATGCGATGTGGCCCAGGACCAGGCAGGAGCCTGCGCTTTTACTGAAAGCAATAATGCGTTTCCGCAAATAAGAAACAGCGCGAAGAAGTAGAATTTATTTTTCATGTGTTTTGGTTTTTTTATTGCCGGGTTTATTTTCGGAAAACTGAAGTAAAAATTATCTTTATTTCTGAAGGATGATTTTTTTTGCAATTCGGTTGCCTGAAGAAATTGTTGTAACAAAATAAATTCCCGCAGGTTGATCGGAAAGATCAAGCAAAGTGATTTTTTCAGCAACTGTAGTTTTATTCACGTAAGTTGAAAACACTTTTTCTCCAAGTGAATTGTAAACTTCAATATTGTTTGTTTCGTCAGACGTTTTAACTTCAGCATAAAAAATTCCTGAAGAAGGGTTTGGATATATTACTGATGGTTCATCAATAATCAAAATCGGACCAATACCTGTTGTAGACTGGCTCAATTTCATCACAAAAATATCATCGCTTCCGTTTGATATTAAATTGGAGGTACCTGCACCCGGATCAAAATCTGCTGTGCCTGCAAATCTTCCCGTCAGGTAAATATTATCCAACGCATCTATTGTCAACGATCTGCCGCAATCTATTGAAGTGCCGCCCATCTTTGTTGCCCACACAAAATTTCCTGTAACATCTAATTTCGAAACATAAATATCAAAACCTGAACCGGTAGAAGTTAAATTATAAGTTCCGTTGCCCGGATCAAAATCATTTTGTCCTGCAAACTGCCCGGTTGAATAAACATTGCCACCCAGATCCAATGTAATTCCAAACGGGTTTACACTTCCTGTTGTTGCTCCGCCTCCGATTTGTTTTGCCCACACAAAATTTCCTGAAGAATCTGTTTTAGAAATAAAAGCATCGCAAAGGCCTGCACCCGGACTCAAGTTGTATGTTGCAGCGCCCGGATCAAAATCTGCGGTGCCTTTAAAATAACCTGTGCAATAAACATTTCCTGCCACATCAGTTGTCATACCATAGGCCGCATCGTATTGCGCACCGCCCATTTGTTTTGCCCAAATAAAATTTCCGTTAGCATCTAATTTCAAAATAAAAATATCATCAAAACCCGCCGAAGTTAAATTCACAATTCCTGCCCCCGGGTCAAAATCGCTTGTGCCCGCAAAAAA
>JACMLS010001032.1 GCA_014379485.1 Bacteroidia bacterium
GCTGAATGACCGAATTACAAGGCCATTGTATGAGATATTGCGCGGGTTTGATTTTTGTATTTTTTCTTTTTTGCTGTAAGCCCATTCTTTCTCAAAAACTGGGCTTTGAACTACAGGCTGGACACACTTCACAAATAAGTAAACTCCTTTTATCGGCTGACAATGAATTACTCTTTTCAAGCGAGAGTGCTGATAATGCAATACATGTATGGCAAACATCTACAGGCAAAAAAATCAAAAAATTAGGCAATGGCGCTTATGGCCAGATCACAGATTATGATTACGATAAAAAAAACAATGCGCTACTGATCCTTAATAAAACGGGTAACATAATTGTGTGGGATTGCAAAACAGGAGAACAAAAAAACACACTTACAATAAATGAACCTGGCCTTTACAACTCTATCAAAGTAAACGCTGGGGGAACAAAAATAGTCTTCAGCCAGGAGGGCAAATCATTTGTCATCGATTCACTCAACCAGAGCGTTTCAGTAAATATGAGTGCTTCTTTGGTGACAGAATCACTTTTAACACAAAAACAACCCCTGCTGCTAAACACATTAGAGACGTACACCTTAAACGACACTATGTGTATGTGTTCAGAGTACATTTACGTGATCTATACAAACAAAAAAGGAAAACGTAAACAGGTTCAGTTGTATGATCAGAGTTTATTTAAAAAATACACCCACATGATCTTAGCGGACAGAAAACTGATCTGTTCAACACAAAAAGGAGATGTTATCATCACTACTTTAAAAGGAAAAAAAATTGCCGCTTATAAATTCGGAAAAGCCTCCATATCTTCCCTTTGCATTTCAGATGACAAAAAACTTTTGGTTATAGGAAACGCGTTTGGTGAAATAATCACACTGAATATTTCTAACGGAACAATTGTATCAAGATGCACAGGACTCAATAAACCCATTAGCGGAATCAGTTATTCAAAAGACGGAAATACGCTGTACATAATCAGAGATCTTGAAATAATCACTTACAATTACAACAACAACACCTGCAAAAGACTGAATCTGAAAACTGAAATGAAAGCGGTTTCCATTGACAGTGTTTCTGGTGATTCGCTGGTTTTTATCCGTTACTTAAAACGACAATCTTTATTCGGAGCAAAATGGAACTGTAACAAAAATATTTTTTTGAGCAAAGAATTAATTTTCGGTGGTTCATCAGGCAACAGTTATGTCGCTTATCAGAATTCCATTGTGCAGGATAAAGATTCTTCAGGAAGCACTAAACTTTATTTTCGCTGGAACACTTTATACATTCAAAAACAAGGAGAGCCGGTTATGATCATTGCAACAGACCACTCCTCTTCCATCTCCGCCATCAAAGTAAATAAAGTTTACAATTATGTAAGCACAGCTTCTTCCGATGGAAAAGTGAAACACTGGGATATAAAAACAGGCGAACAATTATTTACCAGCATTATTTTAACTACAAACGCTTACATTCACTTATTGCCCAACGGATATTATTACGGAACCAAACATATTTTTAATTCGCTCAACTGTGTTAAAGGTGCCAAAATACTTCCCAATTTTCAGATGGATGCCGAATATAACAGGCCTGACCAGGTGATAAAAAAAATTCCGCAACACGATTCATTACTTGCCGCAGCTATTGAACACAGTTACCAAAAGAGACAATTAAATAACGTCAACACAACATTGCAGGAATCTGAACTGATTCTTTCGGCAGAAAAAACCGGGCAAAGAGAAGGCATACTTTCACTTAAAATAAAAGTTACTTCTGCCAATTCAGTTATCAGCAAAATTAATGTTTTTGTAAATGGCGTAAATGAAAATATTGTGTTAGGTGATGAGAAAAAAGAAATGGAAATTACACCTTTCGTTGAACTTGCAAACGGAGCCAACAAAATAGAAATATATGCGCAGGACAAATCAGGTACCTTTTCAAATAAAATTTCGATTACAGAAAGTAACGAGAAAAAATTAAAACCAGATCTTTATCTTATCTGCATTGGCTCTGCTAAATTTACA
>JACMLS010001033.1 GCA_014379485.1 Bacteroidia bacterium
AATTGGTATTGCAAGAGTAAAAGTAAAATGCACAAGCGGAAAAGAAGTGGCTTATCAGGAAATTGAATTAGAAGTAAGAACACCAAATCCGAAAGTAGTAGATGCTTATGAAACAGTTTTAAAACCCGGACAAAGCTGGAACAGGGAAATTGCTTTCAAAGGAATTGAAGGAACGAACCAGGGAACAATTGAATTAAGTGTACTGCCTCAAATGTCTTTGGAAGCAAGAATGCAGTATTTAATTCAATATCCGCACGGTTGCATTGAGCAAACAACCTCATCAGTATTTCCGCAAATGCTTGCTGCAAATATTGTTGACCTTACAGATAAACAACAGAAAGAAATTTCTGGAAATGTAAAAGCAGGTTTAAAACGTTTGCAATTGTTTCAGACTTTTAACGGGGGATTTTCTTATTGGCCCGGAGAAGGTGTTGACAGCGAATGGGGATCTAACTACGCCGGAAATTTTATGTTAGAAGCTGAAAAAACAGGTTATTCTCTTCCTGCAAATATGAAATCGCGCTGGGTTACTTATCAATCTTCAGTTGCAAAAAACTGGTCAAACAACTCAAGCGCCTACTCACATCCGCACGGACAAGAGACGAACCAGGATATACAAGCGTACAGATTATACACGCTTGCACTTGCAGGTTCTCCTGAACTCGGAAGCATGAACAGGCTGCGCGAAGAAAAAAATCTTTTCGAAACAACTAAATGGAGATTGGCTGCAGCGTATCAATTAGTAGGTCAACCTGAAATTGCAAAACAATTAGTTAAAGGTTTAAAAACAGAAGTAGAAAAATACAAAGAACTTTCTTATAGTTACGGAAGTAATTTACGCGATAAAGCAATGATCCTGGAAGCGCTTGTAATTACTAAAGATTGGGACAAAGCTGCAAAAGTTGCAAAAGAAGTTGCAGAAAATCTGAATAGCAAAGAGTGGATGAGTACACAGGAAACAGGTTACAGTTTATTAGCCATGTGCAAATACGCAGACGGAAACGGTGGAAGCAAAAACATAAATTTTGATTATGCAGTAAACGGACAAGCAGCCATTTCTAAAAAGAGCAAACGCAAAATTTACCAGGTAAAACTTTCTGATGCAGATATTGTAAAGAAAGGAAATGTAACTGTAAAAAATAATGGCGATGTTGTGCTCTATGCAAAATTAATGGTAGAAGGAATTCCTTCTATAGGAGATAAAAGTTCTTCTGCAAGCAATCTTACAATGGAAGTGCGTTATACAAACATGAAAGGTGTAACAATCGATCCCGCTAAAATTGTGCAGGGAACAGATTTTATTGCAGAAGTAACATTAAAAAATCCGGGAACAAAAGGTTACTACAAAGAAATGGCACTGAACCAGATCTTTCCATCAGGCTGGGAAATTCATAATGCGCGTATGGATGAAACGTATGCAATTTACTCCGGAGACAAATCAACCTACCAGGACATTCGCGACGACCGTGTTTACACTTACTACAACATAGGCGGAAAAGAAACCAAAACCTACAAAGTTGTTTTAAACGCAACTTACTTAGGAAAATATTATTTACCGACTGTTTATTCAGAAGCAATGTATGATAATGCGATCAATGCAAGAGTCCCCGGTAAATGGGTAGAAGTAGTGAAAGATGCCGGAAGCGTTGCAGCAAAGTAATAACGTAGCGAACGTCGCGCCGTAGCGTGAAATAAAAAATAATTACAAATTATAAATGTGAAATTGAAAATTAGTTGAACGATTAAAAAAATTCCTGCCACAATGTACATAGGTTTTGCCCCCGGTTTAGCAGGAGCCGGGGGATTTTTTTTTGTTATCATTTGGTTCCACACCTCCAAACAAAATTCTTGAATGAGGCATATGTGGTATCGTATGCTCCATTATTGACGTAAATACTAAAGAGGTATTTGTAGTGAGGATTGATTTCTACTTCATATTGCTTTTTTCCAATTTCAAATTTCAAA
>JACMLS010001034.1 GCA_014379485.1 Bacteroidia bacterium
TTGAGAATAATCCTCATTAGTGTAAATAAAAATAAGTCCGTGCTCATCAAAAGCAATGTAATCTCCCTTTTCGGAATTTCGAATCATTAAATCATGGTAACCATTATGAAATATTGCATCTTCAAATCTTGTCATTACCTGATGTACTCTTTTCTTTGAAACTGTTCCGGAGTAACCAACCGGATTTTCCCGGCTTTCTAAATCCCAAATTTTAATTTGTACTTCTTCAGAAGCCTGATTGATAAAGCCGGCAAGTAATGTTCTTATCCTGATTTTATCTTTTAGCGAAATTACATACCGCTTACCCTTTCCATTCTTCTGAATTAAATAAAAAGAATCTTTTGTAAAATCTCTGGAAGCGCACTTGATTGGGATATTATCCATTCGTTCTTATTTGCAGGGGCTATTCGTCTTTATATTCAATTTTCTTTTAACCGGGTTTTCTGCTTCAGAAAATCCTTTAGACCCTACTTACCGGGCTAATTTCTCCTGTCCTCAATAATTATAATGATCGATTATTTCTTACGTATTATCGGTTTAAAATAATGCCGGTACAAATTTATTGTTTTGACTAACAGGCAATTAAAGCAACACCGGCGCCCGAAACCGCTCTGAAACAAAAATAGGAAATCTTTTTGGATGGTAGGGTAGCATAGCATATATGCGTTTTATTATCAAACACCCTAACAAACAGCAATCATGGAAACTTTAAACAACAACAGCAAAGCCGGCACAATGAATTTGTTTTTTTCTTTTATCAATAAATTATTCAGCAAAGAAAATTCAGTTGGCAATTTTTTAGAAACAACTGATGAAACAAACAGAGAACAACGCTTAATGAGACATGAGAACAGGGTGGCACAAAACTCAGTTTGGTCTTCATCTCCCTGGTTGTAAAATTTAATTTAATAAAAATCAATTATTCAAAAATGAAAGTTTCAGCAGAAATGGAGGCACAGAGTCCGGACCACGATCCTAAAAGTAAAGAGATAGAACTTCCTGTCTGGGTTATCTTGTTTTAAACCTCGTATCACCCAAACAATTTCTCAAACACCTCTTCCATTTTAGCGACCGTTACAATTTCGATCTTAAAATCTTTCACCTCAATTCCTTTTTTGTTGAAGGATGAAATAAAGATCTGATCGAAACCCAATTTCTCTGCTTCAGAAATCCGTTGGTCAATTCTGTTTACCGGACGAATTTCTCCGGTTAAACCAACTTCACCCGCAAAGCAAATGTTTTGTTTTATAGGCATGTCTTCGTTGCTCGATAAAATTCCGCAGACCAAAGCGAGATCTATTGCGGGGTCTTCTACTTTTATTCCGCCCGCAATATTTAAAAAAACATCTTTTACTCCTAAGCGAAAGCCGCAGCGTTTTTCTAAAACGGCAAGTAGCATATTTAATCTTCTTAAATCGTAACCGGTTGATGAACGTTGCGGCGTTCCGTAAGCGGCAGAACTTACCAATGCCTGCGTTTCAATCAGCAAAGGACGATTTCCCTCTAAAGAAGCGGCAATGGCAACACCGCTTGTTGCGATCTCTCTTGTAGTAATTAATATTTCACTCGGGTTGCTTACTTCGCGCAAGCCGCTGCCCTGCATTTCATAAATTCCTAATTCGTTGGTAGAACCAAAACGGTTTTTTGTGGTGCGCAGTAAACGGTATACATGGTTTCTGTCTCCCTCAAATTGCAAAACAGTATCAACCATGTGCTCCAACACTTTTGGTCCGGCCAAACTTCCTTCTTTGGTAATATGGCCGATAATAAAAACGGGCGTGCCGCTTTCTTTTGCAAAACGCATTAACTCTGCAGCGCACTCGCGCACTTGCGAAACAGAGCCGGGAGAAGATTCTATATGTGAAGTGTGCAGCGTTTGTATCGAATCAATAATTAAAAGTCCGGGCTCTAACACTTCTACCTGCTTAAAAATATTTTGTGTATTTGTTTCTGCAAGAATAAAACAGGTTTCGTTTACAATTCCAATTCTATCTGCGCGCATTCTTATCTGCTGTTCGCTTTCCTCTCCTGATACGTATAAAACTTTTACCCCTTTTAAAATTAAGGCAAGCTGCAACATCAAAGTAGATTTTCCAATTCCGGGTTCTCCGCCAAATAAAACCAGTGAGCCCGGCACAATTCCTCCTCCCAGAACACGGTTTAATTCTGTGTCTGTTGTGGGAATTCTTATTTGCTCAAGCATACCAATATCTGCGAGCGCTTTTGGTTTGTTTATGCGTTGCGAGGCTTTCGAAATTCCGGGTGTAAGATCTTTTGTGTCTTTCTGCACAATTTCTTCAACCAGCGTATTCCACTCACCGCATGAAGGACATTTGCCCTGCCATTTGTGAGACTGGGCACCGCAGGTTTGGCAGAAGAAAGATGTTTTAGTTTTAGCCATTTTTGAAAGGGACGAGGTTGAGGGACGGGTGAAAAGTAAAAAGGATCATATTCAAAAATTTTGAGTGATAAAATTAAAAAAAATTAGAGGGGAAATAATTTTAATTTATCAACTAAAAACATAGCTAAAAAAACAAACACGATCGCGGAAAATTTTCTATCTTGCCTCTGTGGTGTTTCAAACAAAAATGAGTAATGAGCACGGATAAGTTTTTTGTTTTATTGCTGGCTTGCTTTGTGTGCCGGTTTTCCTTTTCTCAAAGCCCGGAAATTGATTCGCTTAAACAGGCGCTTAAATCCGCAAAACATGATACGGCAAGAATGGATATTTTGCAGGAGCTGGTTGAAGCGATCAGTGACGATAACGTGTGGCCAACATATAATGAACAGGCGCATAAGCTGGCTACTGACCTGTCTCAAAGCAAAAACGAAAAAATAAGGAAAAAAGGAAAACAAGGTCTTGCTTACAGTTTAAATAACCTTGCGTTTTTTTGGGAGCAAAAAGGAGATGTGCCAAAAGCGTTGGATTACTATGAGCGCAGCCTTAGTGCCCAAAATGAGGTAGGGGATAAAGAAGGATTAGCCACCAGCTACAATAACATGGGGCTCATTTTCAGATACCAGGGCAATGCTTTAAAGGGAATGGACTATCTTAAGAAAGGATTAAAAATACGGGAAGAGATTGGCGATAAGAAAGGGATTGGACATTCACTTCTTAACCTCGCTTTTGTACACTCGCAACAGGGAGACATTCAAAAGGCCCTGGATTATAATACGCGGGCGCTAAAAATTGCTGAAGAGTTAAAGGACGCCGACGGAACTGCAACTGCATTAGGAAATATTGCTGTTCTTTACAATAACCAGGGCGATCTGCAAAAATCCATTGAGTATTTTACGCGCGGGCTTAAAATACGGGAAGAGATGGGTGATAAAGACGGTGTTGCCAATTCTTTTAGTAACCTTGGCGTCATTTATTCAGACCGCAAAGATTTTAAAAAAGCCGAAGATTATTATTTGAAAAGTTTAAAGATCAGGGAAGAGCTCGGAAACAAAAAAGGCATTGCATACTCGCTTGTAAACCTTGGAGCCTTGTATAAAAACCAGGCGAAACTTGAGTCAGCACTTGAGTGTTATAGCAGGAGCTTAAAAATAAACAATGAGCTGGGAAGCACTGAAGGCAAAATAAGCAGTTTGGTAAGCATGGCGAGGGTTTATTTTATGCAAAAAAAATATGCGTCCGCTATTTCGTATGCCGACAGTTCGCTTTTGCTTTCCAGCCAACAGGGCTTTCCGGAAAACATAAAAAACGCGGCTGAGCTGTTGAAAAGCATTTACAAAGAAACAAACAAACCAAAACAGGCGCTTGAAATGTTTGAATTGTACGTTCGAATGCGGGACAGCATCTCCAATGAATCTAACCGTAAAGCTTCTGTAAAAACTCAGTTAAAATACGAGTACGAAAAAAGATCGGCGGCAGATTCTGTAAAGAACGCTGAGCAACAGAAGGTGAAAGATGCGCAACTTACCGCGCAAACTGCTTCGTTAAAACAAGAAAAATTTCAGCGCTATGCCTTAGTTGTTGGTTTGTTGATCGTTTTGGGGGGATTAGGATTTGTGATCAATCGTTTCCGTATCACGCAAAAGCAGAAAAAAATTATTGAGGAGCAAAAAATAAAAGTAGATGAAGCTTTTGAAAAACTGCATGAGAAAAACAAGGAAGTAATGGATAGCATACATTATGCAAAACGAATCCAGTCTGCGCTCTTAACGTCAGAAAAATATATTGAGCGGGTATTAAAACGAAAAACTTAAGAAGAAAAAATTGATATTGAAGAAAAAATATTTTTTTGCTCTCCTGGCAATTGCCGTTTCAGTTTTTGCTTTTTCGCAGAAAAAAAAGATTGACTCGCTTCGTATTGCTATAAGTAAAACGGGCAACGATACGGCAAAGCTTGATGCTATGCTGAACCTTGGCGAATTGGTTTTTTTGCATGATCCCGATTCCGCTTTTATTCTCTGGTCAGAAGTTCAGGCGCTTACTGAAAAAAAAATTGCTTCTTTAAAAAAGGGAGATGCATTATATGATCCTTTGCGGAAACGACTGGCTGGCGCTTTGAGCACAATAGGTTATTATTATCAGCAAAAAGGCGATATGAACAAAGCGATGGAATATCACACCAAAAGTTTAAAGATACAACTTGAGGCAGGAGATAAATTCGGCTCAGCACAATCATTTAATAATATAGGATCTATCAGCCATAGTAAAGGAGATATTCCTTTGGCTTTAGATTATTATAGTAAAAGTTTAAAATTGCGCGAAGAGGTGAATGATAAACACGGAATAGCAATAATACTAAATAATATTGGGCGTATTTATTACGAACAGGGTGATACGGTACGCACACTGGAGTATTTTGAAAAAAGTCTGAGCATGCGTAAAAAAGCGGGAGACAAAAAAGCCATTGCAACTTCTTTAAGTAATCTTGCGCAAATTTATTCAGGACAGGGCAATTATTTAAAGGCGCTTGAATATGCAGAGAATGCCTTAAAATTAAGAGAGGAGATTGGAGATAAAAACGGAATTGCAACCTCGCTTAATAATATAGGCGGACTTCATATGCGGCATGGCGAAACGCAAAAAGGCCTGGAGTACTATGAGAAAAGCCTGGTAATTGATAGAGAGATTGGCGACAAACAAGGAGTTGCCGCTACGCTTAATAATCTTGGAATTGTTTATTTTAAACTAAAGAATTTTTCAAAGGCGCTTGAGTTCTCTTTGTCCTCATTAAAATTAAGCAAAGAGATCGGGTCTCCGCAAAGCATCAGAAACGCATCAAAACAATTGTATACGATCTATAAGCAACCGGAGTTTTCAGGACACAATTACCGGCAGGCACTTGAAAATTTTGAATTGTATGTTTTAATGCGCGATAGTTTAAACAATGTGGCAACACGTAAGGCAAGCATAAAAAATATGCTGAAATACGAATACGAAAAAAAATCTGCCGCAGATTCTGTAAAAAACGCCGAACAGCAAAAAGTAAAAGACGCGCAACTGGCCGCACAAACCGCTTCGCTTAAACAGGAAAAGTTTGAACGTTACTCTTTAGTTGTTGGCTTGCTGATCGTTCTGGCCGGCTTAGCATTTGTAATAAATCGTTTTCGACTTACAAGCAAACAGAAAAAAATAATTGTACAACAAAAAATTATTGTAGACGAAGCTTTTGAAAAACTGCATGAGAAAAACAAAGAGGTAATGGATTCTATTTATTACGCAAAAAGAATTCAAACGGCTTTAATTACTTCTGAAAAATACATGCAGCGGGTTTTAATTAAAATAAAAAGCAAATGAAGGCTTCCGGAACAAAATGTTTTCTATTCTTTTTTCTGCTACACAGTACATTTATTTCTTTTTCGCAGAACAGGAAAGCCGACTCACTCCTCCGTTTTCTAAAAACAGCAAAAGAGGATACAAACAAATTAATCTCTCTTAACCTGCTAACAGACCAATTGCGCAAAACCAGCAACTTTGATACCGCGCTGGCATATGCACAACAGGCAAAAGATCTTGCAGAAAAACTCATTACCTCTTCAGGCGAAGGAACCGCACCGTTGCGTTCGGCAAAAAAGGGAATTACTGACGCCTATAACAACATGGGCCTTATTTATGCTGACCGAGCTAATTATCCAGAAGCATTAAAAAACTATTCAATTGCGCTCAGAATGAGAGAAGATATCGGATTTAGAAAGGGAGTTGCAGGGACTCATATCCACATTGGAACCGTTTATTGGAACCAAGGCAACTATCCTTTCGCTTTGAAGAGTTTTTTTGCTGCATTGAAAATATTTGAAGAAACAGGCAATAAAAAGGGAATTGCTGATGCTTATACTAGTCTTGGAAATATTTACGCAAACCAAGAAAATTATCCTGAAGCATTGAAAAATTATTCTGCAGCTTTGAAAATGCAGGAAATAACCAAATCGAAAAAGGGAAAGGCATGGTCGCATAATAACATTGGACTTGTTTATTGGAATCAGCGCAATTTCGCCGGCGCTTTGAAAAATTATTCTGTAGCACTAAAATTATTTGAAGATGCGGGAGATAAAAACGGGATCGCCGCTTCCTACAGCAATATAGGTCTTATTTATTTTGACACAGGTGATTACGCTGGGGCTTTAAAAAATTATTTAGCTGCGCTGGAAATTCAAAAAAAGGCCGGTAATATGCTGGGAATTGCATATTCTTATACGAACGCAGGGGGTGCGGAACTGAAACTTAACAATATTAAAGCGGCAAAAAATTATTTTAAAAGTGCATTGCTGCTTGCAGCCGAAATCGGAAGCAAAGAAATAATAAAAGACTCTTACCAAGGCCTTACAGAACTGTACAGCGCTACCGGAAAATACAAAGAGGCCCTTGAAAACAATAAACTCTACATTGCTTACAGAGACTCCGTACTCAACGAAGAAAATACAAAAAAAACAATTCAGTCGCAAATGCAATACGATTTTGATAAACGATCTGCGGCAGATTCCATAAAAAATTCAGAAGCTAAAAAGTTTGAAGAAATAAAACACCAGCAGGAAATTGCACGGCAAAAAACCTTTACTTATGGTGGTATTGCCGGCTTTTTGATCATGATCGTTGTTGCCGGAATTTCTTATTTCGCTTTTCGCAACAAGAAAAAAGCAAATGCAGAAATTACCAGGCAAAAACATTTAGTAGAAGAAAAACAAAAAGAAATTTTAGATAGCATTTATTACGCGCGAAGAATTCAGCGCGCATTGCTTGCCCCTGAGTTTTATATTAACAGGGAATTAAAAAGGCTGAATCGCAACACGTAAAACAAGTCCAAAGTTGGACCCTTAGGATCAAATGAGAGGGTTAAACTTGGACTGGTTTTATCAGACGCCGGAGCCTCGTTTCCTTTTTAGAAGTTAATTAACGGAAATATATTTTGTACTTTTAAATCACATGCAGAATGAAATCAAACATCAACTGAAACAATTTGTTTCTGAATTTCAGACCTGGCTACAGAAGACTTATCCTGGAAAAAAATTGTACGAGGATTTTACCGATGATGAAGGTTACCCTAACTGGAATCCGATAGAATTTTTGTTCGGGGAACTTTTGAAAGAAAATAAATTGAGTAAACTAGATGACGAAGACCGGCGACACCTTCTGTATCTTATTGCAAGAAACAATGAAGGTGGAAGAATGCTCGCCCATTTTTCTAATAATGATGAATTATCAAACCTTGGAAAATTAAGTAAAGAAGATTTTATTGTACTCTCAAGAACGGTTTCTAAACTGAGCCAGCCCGAATACAGAGACGCCCAGGATCAGTTTGCAGCTTTGTTCGAAAAATTTGACAGTTTAACCGGTGAAATTCAGGAAATTCTTCTTGAATTTTTTATGTCAGGGCAAGAATATACTTCCAGAAGAGCACTTTGCTCATTGGCAAAACTCAACTATCCGGAAACAGGAAGCCTGGTTGAAGCTTACTGGACAAGACCTGTAGACGATGAAGAACATAAAAAAATGGCTTGTCTTTTTGTGATTGATGAATACCTCGACGATTTTGACATGCTTCAGAAATATATTGCTCTTTGTAAAGAGGATGATGGGCCATATCTTCACAATTGCATCAATGAGCTGATAAATAACCAGCGAAGAAAACCACGATTAAGAGCAATAAAAAAACACATCAGCGAAAAAAATCTTTCGCGTATTCAGAATAACCAAAAATGGTATTTCGTGTTTTATAAGTTGCGGGATTGGAAAATTCCCTTTGAAATGAAAACCCTTTTGTCGCAGGAAATAAAAACCGGATCGGTGGCGAAACTCGAAAACAAATCTGTATTAACGGATGGACAGGAATACTTCACCGAGTTTTACGAAATAGAATTTTTGACCGTCCACAAAACAGCACAATTAACCGGATACCTGGAAAGAAGTAATATTGAATTTATTGAAGCGGAAAATGAAATAAAAATACCTGCATATAGATAGTCAGAGACTTTATTTACAAGCGCAACAACCCGTAAAACCAGTCCAAAGTTTTACCCTTAAAATCAGTATGGGAATGTTAAACTTTTGACTGGTTTTACACACTGGGTTGCTCCAATAAAAAAAGGACTGCTCTTTGAAACAGTCCTTTCAGAAAAATTATCCCTCCACTCAATGTCATGCTGAGCGGAGTCGAAGTATGACTAAATACTCATTCCAATCAATAAAATATCATCTACCTGCTCCAAACCACCTCTCCAGTCTTCAATGGCTTTGTCAAAAATTGCTTTTTGCTCGTCCATTCCTTTTTTATGGTGTTCCATGATCAGGTTTTCGAGTTGCTTGTATTTGAATTTTTTTCCTTTAGGGCCGCCAAACTGATCGGCGTAACCGTCTGTAAAAGTATAAACGATGTCTCCTTTTTTCAGTGGAATTTTTTGAAGTGTAAAGGGTTTTATTTCGTCGTTGTATTTTCCTACAGGCATTTTATCTGGTTTGTATTCAGTTAAAACACCATCGCGCACAAGCCACAATGGGTTGTTGGCTGCAGAAAATTCAAGAATCATTTTTTCGAAATCGTATGCGCAAAGGCTGCAATCCATACCATCTTTAGATTCTTCTTCACTTCCTTCAGGATTCAGTGAAGAGATGATCTCTGTACGGATATGGTCAAGCACTTCGTTAGGTGCGCCAATGTTCTTTTCAATGATAGACTCATTGAGGTATGAAATATTGAGCATACTCATAAATGCACCCGGCACCCCGTGTCCGGTACAATCTGCCGTGCAGAGATAGAATTTTTCATTTGCACTTCCTGTTGTTTTATGCGACAGGGCATAATAAAAATCTCCGCTTACAATATCCTTTGGTTTGTAAAGGATAAAGAATTGCTTTTGTTCTGTAGTTGTTTCCATAGGTTATAAATTTATAATTTTTTTCTGAATACCCCCAAATTTTTTTTAATCTCAGGTCTAAAGGCAAAAACGGGCTGTTTAGCGATTGGTTGGAAGGGTGGAAGATTGGAAGGATGGGGGTTTCGCTCCTGTTGCCGGCTCACACCCACTCTTCCACCCCCTCCTCCCGATAGCTATCGGGATTCCACCCATTGGTAAGTGTTTTTACTGAGTGGGTGTTTACAGCGGGTTTTTTTTCTATATTTGAGATTAGCCCTGTTTTTGGGGCTTTTACGAATGAAATAATCCGGTTAGACAGGCAGGAAAAACGAATGGTGAGACCATGAAAGATCAGGCTTCTTCAGCTTCCCAAAAATTAAATTTGCTTAGCGAAACGGGCATTGATGTGCTTTCCTTGCTTTCTGTTGAAGAGATCAATGAACTGGTTTATAACCGCCTAACCAGATTAATGGAAACTGATGTGTTTGGAATTGGTGTTTATAATAAGGAAAAAAATGAACTTCAGTTTCCGGCCATTATAGAAAAAGGGATTAAAATTCCTTCTTCCATTAGCCTTACCGAGGAGAACCGCCCGGCTACCTGGTGTTTTAAAAACCAAAAAGTGTTTCAGGTAAATAATTACGCCAAAGAGTTCGGAAATTATTTTAATATAAAAACCCAGCCGCTTTTTAAACACGGCGGGGCCACACAATCCATCATTTATTATCCGCTTATTATTAAAGAAAAAATGTTGGGGGTTATTACCGTGCAAAGTTTTAAAGAAAATGCTTTTTCAGAAAACGATATTGATATTTTAAAAAATCTCTCTATTTACATTTCTACAGCAATAAACAACGCAAGAATTCATCAGAACACAGAAGACCTGGTAAAATTACGTTCTGCAGAACTGCTTGAACAGAAAGAAGAACTGCAAAAGGTATATGAGAACACGCGTTTGCTGAGTGAAATAGGCCAGAAAATATCATCGAGCCTTTCTGTTGATGCTATTATTGATGATACTTATAATAGTGTAAAAGACCTGATGCATGCAGAGATCTTTGGTATTGCGGTTACCAACCCTACCAATGACAAAATTCTTGATTTTTATGTGAACGAGTACAGCAAAAAACATTCTTTTATTCTTGATCTTACTGATAATACAAGACCAGGCACTTTGTGCTTTAACGAGCAACGCGTGGTGTTCATGAATGATTTTGCCACCGAGATCAAAAAAATAAATCCTAATTACAAGCCCCTCGTTGGAAAAACAGTTGGGGCTCTTATGTACGTTCCGCTTTCGCAAAAAGGAAAAAGGATAGGAATAATAACCGTACAAAATTATGAGAAAGAAGTTTTTACAGACCTGCATGTAGAAATTGTAAAAACCCTTGCCGTGTATGTTGCCTCTGCAATAGAAAACGCCATGTTGTACGGCCACATGGAAGAAGAAGTAAAACGAAGAACAGTTGAACTGGTAAAACAAAAAGAAGAAATTGAGGTGGCATACGAGCACATTAAAATTTTAGAGGATGTAGGCAAGGAAATTACATCTACCCTTGATTTTGAGTTTATTTTTGAGAAACTGCACCAAAGTGTTGCCGGCTTAATGAGTACTGATGTTTTTGGTGTACGCCTTTATTATCCCGAAAAAAACTGCATTGCCATTGAATACGAAATATATAACGGCAAACGCGATGATGGCATTACAATGTCTCTCGACAATAAAAATAATTTTACTGTATGGTGCATAGAGAATAAAAAAGAAGTGCTGATAACAGATGTGGCCGTACAATATAAAAATTATGTAAGTGAAATTAACCTCATTTCTGGCGAGGCTACCAATTCTGTAATCTTTGTGCCCATTCTGCTTGGCGAAAAAGTGCTGGGCGTGCTTACCGTTCAGAGTTATCAGAAAAATCAGTATTCAGAAAAACACCTCAACATTATTAAAACGCTTGCCAATTATGCTGCCATTGCTTTAGAGAACGCAGAAAAGTTTGAAAAATTAAATACGATGAATCATCAGATAGAAGATTCATTCAGAAACATTAAAGTATTAAGTGAGATAGGGCAAAAGATCACTTCTAATCTGCAATTCGAAAAAATTCTTGACACGGTGTACGAGCACACCAACAAGATAATGGATGCAACAGAGTTTGGTGTTGCGATTATGGATGAGTTAAAAGACGCGCTGCACGCCAAGTATTATATTTTTGAAGGCAAACGAATGTCTGACGACGATACTTATGTTGACATTGCGTGCGACAACCGGCTTTCTGCATGGAGCCTGCGGAACAAAAAAGAAGTTTTTATTAACGATATAGAAACAGAATACATTCACTACATTCCAAACCTCGATGCTTATAACGAAAAAGGCAGTGGCGCCTTTGTAATGGGTTCATTAATGTATTTACCACTGATTATTGAAGACCGTGTTATTGGTGGCATCAGTGTTCAGAGTCCAAAAAAAAATGCATACACCGTTACACAACTGGATATGTTGCGCACGCTTGCTTCTTACACAGCAGCAGCACTCAACAATGCAGAAGCCTACGAGTTTTTAAATCTCTCTAACGATAAACTGGTAGAGTCTTACCGCAACATTGAGATTCTTGGCCAGATGGGTCAGAAAATAACTTCTACGCTTGATTTAGAAACAATACTTGAAATTGTTTACACCAATGTAAAACAGTTAATGGATGCAACTGAATTTGGTGTAGGAATTTTTGATAAGGAAAAAAACATTATTGATCTTGGTTATTATATTTTAGAAGGCAAGCGCGCCAATACCGCCGGAAAAAACCCGACTGTGAACATGAATGACGACGGAAGGCTTGCCGTATGGTGTGTAAAAAATAAAAAAGAAGTTTTTATCAATGATATTGAAGAAGAATACATAAAATACATTCCATCGCTGGATGCTTACACGAGTGTGGGTGCACTGTTAATGAAATCGCTCATCTGTTTGCCGCTCATTATAGAAAACAATGCTATTGGAATTATTTCTGTACAGAGCCCCGATAAAAATGCGTATTCTGAACTGCACCTTGAAATGTTTAAGACCATTGCTTCTTATGCCGCCGTAGCGCTTAACAATGCAGAGGCCTATTTAAAATTAAACGAAAGTACCAACCGCCTTGATGAGTCTTTTAAAAACATTAAAGTACTGTCTGAAATAGGACAGAAAATTACCGCAACATTAAATTTTGATAAAGTACTGCGCACTGTTTATGAAAATGTAAACAAGTTAATGGATGCGAGTATGTTTGCGGTGGTTTCTTACGATGAATCTAAAAAAGAACTTACTTACCAGGTGGTAATAGAAAACCAGAAAGAAATTGACGTAAAAGGAAATTCATTTTCTATTGAAACCAAAGAAAGCCTTGCCGCCTGGTGTGCCCGGAATCAAAAAGAAATTCTTATTGGTGACCTGAGAGAGGAGCGGGCAAATTATGCCGAAGGAGGAATGAATGTGGGAGAAGAAATGCCCAATTCATTAATTTACATTCCGCTCATAATAGAAAAAAGAGTAATTGGTGTGCTGAGCGTGCAGAGTAAAATGAAACACGCCTACACGCAGCAACATGTAGAAATTTTAAGAACCCTTGCCGCTTATTCTGCTATTGCGCTTGACAATGCCTTAATTTACAACCAACTTAATTTTGCATTGCGCGAAGTAGAAAAACTTTCTGTTGTAGCCAGCAAAACAAACAACACGGTAATTATTTGCAGTCCAGACACAGAGATCATCTGGGCCAACGAAGCGTTTTCAAAAAATTCAGGTTATGCTTTAGAAGAATTTAAAGCAACTGTTGGGAAAACGCTGCTTGAAATAAGCGGAATTGATGAAATAAAAGAGTTGGTTGACAACTGCATCAGACAAAAAACTTCTGTAAGTTACGAGTCTGCCAACATTTCAAAGTCCGGAGAAAAACTCTGGTTCCATACTACCTTAACACCGGTTTTTGACGAGGAGGGAAAGATCAAAAACATTGTGGCCATTGATGCCAACATTACAAAAATAAAAATGGCCGAAGAACAACTCTGGCAAAAGAACAAAGATATTACAGACAGTATCAATTACGCTTTAAAAATTCAGAACTCCATTCTTCCTGCCAAAGAAAAAATAAAAGAATTGCTGCCAGATTCTTTTGTGTTTTACCGGCCACGCGATATTGTGAGCGGAGATTTTTATTGGGTAGAAGAAATTGAAAACCGCACAAAAGTAATGGTAGCTGCAATTGATTGTACAGGCCACGGTGTGCCCGGTGCGTTTTTAACCATTGTAGGTAATAGTTTAATGAACCAGATTGTA
The DNA here is from genome assembly GCA_014379485.1 of Bacteroidia bacterium. Classification (GTDB taxonomy): domain Bacteria; phylum Bacteroidota; class Bacteroidia; order B-17B0; family Aurantibacillaceae; genus AM-1111. The sequence goes on from JACMLS010001034.1 coordinate 13,619, forward strand.
AACGAACAGAACATAATAAATCCGCAGGAAATTATTATCAGGATGAACAAAGGCATTATTAACCGCCTTTCTCTCTCGCACGGAGATACCATACGCGATGGTATGGATATGGCCTTGTGTGTGTTTGACAAGGAGATGAAGAATAATGAAACAGAATTTGTTTTTTCAGGCGCATTTAATCCTGTTTATTATATGCAGGCTGGCACCATGAAAGAGACACCGGCAATCAGGCAATCTATTGGAAGTATTCCGGAAAACGAATATGAAAAAATTCCCTGCGAAAAAATAAGCCTGAAAAAAGGAGACTGTGTTTATTTTGCAACAGATGGCTATGCAGACCAATTGGGCGGAAAAAACGGGAAAAAATTTCTGAAAGGAAAATTTAAAAAATTGCTGATTGAACTGAATACAGAAAGCATGTACAACCGCAAGCTTCAGCTAAACAAAGCCATGAACACCTGGAAAGGAGATTTTAACCAGACAGATGATATTTTGGTTATTGGTTTTGGGGTTTGATTTTTTGACCGATTATACTGATTAAATTATTATTTTTACAATACCATTAGAAATTAAAGCAGGAATATGGAACCAATTAAAATTGAAAAAACTTTTTCTACGCCCGAAGTGGTGTTTACCCCAAATAACTACACTTTGATGCTGGAAGGAAGACTTATTCCTGAAAACGCAGAAACCGTTTTTAAACCTATTATAGATTGGATCGATAATTATTTTAAAAGCGGTGGCGAAACCCTTAAACTTTTATTCCGTCTCTACTATTACAACACCAGTTCCTCCAAACGCATTGTAAACCTTATGCGCAAGTTAGACGAGTACGCCGCCAACGGAAAAAAGATCAGCATTCGCTGGGAATACGAAGAAGGCGATGACGATTGCATGCACGACGGAAATGATTTTGCTAAAATGGTAAAGGTAATTCCGGTTGAGGTGATTGAGATTGAGGAGATTTGACGAAAATTTATTCTTGGTTAAATATTAAAGCAACACGCATCTTTCTTTTCTTTAAACGTGTTTTTCACGGCAATTTAAAAAAGCGTCAGCAGAGGCTGGCTTAAAACTAAAGCGGGAAAAATTTGAAAGTCCGCAAATTCAACCATTCACAAAAGAAGAAA
>JACMLS010001035.1 GCA_014379485.1 Bacteroidia bacterium
AAATTAATATCAGCACCTTTAGAAACCAGGTAATGAAATAGTGTAGTGTCATCTTCTTCTATTACACTGGCAAGCGTCATTGAAATTGTTTCGTTATTCTTACTTAAAGGTTTATTAATGTCCAAACCCTTATCCAAAAGAAACTGAATACGTTCTTTGTCTCTTACAACAGGTAATAATACAAATCTGAAATCATTTACAGTAAATCCTTTTCCAAATAAGTACTTCCACATTTCTAAATTACAGGTTTGCGAAATATCAACACTATCCAGTTTGGCCCCATGTTTTACAAAATAATCAAGTAGCGCAACACTATCACCTTTAAAACAAATTTCAACCGGCGATATATCTATATAGTTAACATAAGTTTTATAACCCTGAAAAATTCTGCTTATTAAATCATTGGAAGAAACCTCTTTGTAATGGCAATTGCAATTGGCATCTGCCCCTGCTTCAATTAACTCTCTTGCTTCTTTTGTATGAAATCTAAAATTTCTCATCTCCTTGCATAAAAAAACATCAAGACTGTCCTTTGATAAGACTTTATAATGTGCTAAACGAGCCGAGCGCTTTTCTTCAGTAGTCGGGGCACAGCTATACACTAAAAGAATTATTGGCAACACCAAAATCAAAAGGTATTGTTTAGTCGAAAGATCCATTTTTCTTAACAGGAACATCTTTACAATTTTAATAAGTTGATCAGGATAAATGAAACGCACGAAACGGAGATGACTTTTTTAATTTCTCAAAAAAATATTAAGGGAAAATACAGAAAAAAATTCATTTGCCAGATCAAATAAAATCCAGTTTCCTGATCCATTCATCTCTTCTTCTTTTACTCACGGGTAAAACAGTTCCGTTCAATAACAAAAGCGTACCGTCTGTTTTAATAAAACGGTCTATGTAATTTATGTTTACAAGGTGCGAGAGGTGAATGCGTGCAAAATCGCTGAACAAAGGCAGTTCGGCAAATTGTTTAAGGGGTTTGGTAACAGTAATTTTTTTTCCGTTCTGCAAAAAAAGCTCCGTATAATTACGGTTGCTCTGGCAGCGGATAATATCTTTTATTTTTACGAGAACAGAACTGCTTGCCGCGTTAATGAGCAGGCGTTGTTCTTTTTTTTGATGCTCAACTAAAACCTCAGAAATATGGCCAAGACTTTCTGAAATGTTCTGCACTCCGGTATCTACTCTCAGGCTTTTTCTGTAACGGGTCAGCAAAGCATCCAGTTCTTTTTTGCACTGCTCATCTTCAATTATGATCATTCTTTCCATCAGGATCAAAACTATTCAATCCTATGGGTTAAAATGACTCACTTGTAAAAGTGCAGGGCCATTTTTATTATATGCGGGATTTTGACTGATAATTGTTTTTCGCCTCAGAATTTCAAAAGCGTTTACAACTTATTTAACGCATCAATTAGTGATTCGCGCTTACGGCTGGAAACCGGAATGCTCTCCCCGTTTTTCATGATCAGTGTGCCTCCGTCAGCTTTATCGAAACGCACAATGTGAGAAAGGTTTACGAGAAAAGAATGGTGTACGCGCAAAAAATTATAATCGCCCAGCATTTCTTCGTAATCACCAATAGTTTTTGAAACCAGGGCTTTTCTTCCGTCCTCTGCGTGAAACTCAGTATAATTTCCGTCTGATTTGCAATAAAGAATATCTGAAATATTAAGAATATAAATATTGTTTGCCGTCTTAAGCGCAATTTTTTTCATTTGTTTTGTTGCACCTGCAAAATTCTCAAGCAAATTTTCAAGGTAATGATTGTTTTTTTCTTTACTGATGCTTTCTTTGGCTTTAGTTAATGCAGCAGAAAGATCTTCGGGGTCTACGGGTTTTAATAAATAATCAATGGCAGAAAATTTAAAAGCCTTTATTGCAAATTCATGAAAAGCTGTTACAAAAATAATTTTACTGTTAATGCTTACTAATTTTTTTACAAGATCAAACCCACTTCCATCCTTCATTTTAATGTCGAGCAAAATAACATCGGGTTTAAATTTCTGAATAGCTTCTAACCCGCTTTCTACTCCTTCTGCCTCTGCAAGAACATTCACGTCAGTACAATACAGACTGATCATTTTTCTCAAAGCCTCACGCGCCTTTTTTTCGTCGTCAATAATAACTACTGATATCATACTATAAAGTTAAAAGAATTTCTTTTTCAATTAAGAGCCAAAGGGATGAAAAAAGAAACTTTTACCCCTTTACGCTCATTGTTTTGCGGAAAAGCATCTCCTATTGTAAAACTTGTTTTTTTTCTTTTGTTCCGGTTAAGCAGTTTCAAACGGTCAATTGTAATTACAGTTGCCAATGAAATGTGCTCTGAGTTATTTGCAGTTTCATTTATTCCATGCCCGTTATCCCAGACTTCAACATGAAGCAGATCTTCTTCAATTGTAAAAGAAATATTGAGCTCTGGCTTATCTTTTATGCTGTATAAACCATGCTCCAATGCATTTTCAATAAAGGGCTGTGTGAGCATGGGGGGCAGCATGGTGTTGTGAACATCTAATTTCGGATCAACAAAAATTTTATAATGAACTTCATTATCGAACCGAAGCATCTGGAGGCTTATATAATTTTCGAGCAAGGCAATTTCTTTTTCAAGGGGAATAATTTCAAAACGCGAGCTTTCGAGAATAGAACGGATAAGCTTGGCAAAAGAACTCAGGTATTTTGCCGCAACCCTGGTTTCTCCGTTCAATACAACGCTGTGAATGGAATTAAGTGAGTTGAAAATAAAATGCGGATTCATTTGGGTCCGCAATAATTTTTGCTCCAGCTGCATGGCGCGTTGCTGCGACCTGATCTTGCTCTGTCTGAAAAACAAAACGCCAATTATTATCATCAGTAAAACAACACCGCTTAAACCGTAGGTAAAATATCTGCTCCTACTCAATTGCAGTTCTTTTACCCGGTTTTGTTCTGCAAACAACGCATCTTTTTTTTCCTGTTCACTTTTTGTTTTCAGTTCCTTTTTCTCAAACTCATAATTCATTTCAAGCTTTACCGCCTTTTTTGTGTTTTCTTCGTTAATAAGACTGTCGCGCGCTGCAATAAAAAGTTTGTGGTAATTCAAAGCTTTTTCAAACCTGCCGGTCTTTCCATAAATTTCGCTCAGAGTTTCAAAACAATTTTTTTTCCCATCCAGCGAATTAATTTCTTTGCTGATCACTAAACTTTTTTCGCAATACTTTTCAGCTTCTGCTAATTTTTTCTGTTCTAAATACACTTCGCCCAAATAATAGAGAGATTCGGCCATACCTGATCTGTCGCCAATTGCCTCTTCAATTTTTAAGGCTTCTAAAAATTTATTTGTTGCTTCTTCAAGATTTCTCTG
>JACMLS010001036.1 GCA_014379485.1 Bacteroidia bacterium
TGAAAGGTAAATTTATTATCACCAGATAATAAAACGCGCACCTTGAAAGTTGAAAGTTTGAAAAGTTCTGACGTGAAAAACTCAAATCAATTCAGTCTTCACAAAAAAAAGTAATGGTCACAAAAAATTATGCTTGATATTTGGTATCTCACAAATAAAAACATTTCACAACTAATGCTTTTTCAAAGCGATGAAGACAATTATTCAATTGTCAAGGACGGTGACCTGCAACCAATTATTTCTTGCGGTAAACTTTTTACATTGGTAAATACAGAACTTTTCGGGTTTCTAAAAAAGTATTTCACAAACATTGATTTTGGTAAAGAAATTTCAATTCACGACAAGCAAAAAAAAGAAACTGCAAAAGGTTTTTTTAAATTAAATATACCTGATGAGATTTCGCCGCAAACCATTTCGTCTATGAATAGTGATGGAATTAAAATCTGGAATTTTGAAGGAAATATTTTTATTTCAGGAGATCTGAAAAAAGAACTAGAATTAGCGGGTTTTGACAACCTTGAAACGAGCCTTGGATTTTGGGGCTGGGGATGATAAGCGAAATAAAAAAAAGATAATGGAAAAAACCTACATAGAAGAAAAAACGTTCGACAAAACAGATTTTTCAGTAAACATTCTACCTAAAGGAGAATACGAAAAATGCACTTTTAATAATTGTAATTTTTTAAGTTCAGATCTTTCGGGAATAAATTTTGCTGAATGTACATTCAATAGTTGTAACCTGAGCATGGCTACTATTACAAAAACCGCTTTTAAAGATGTAAAATTTAAAGATTGTAAAATGCTGGGCCTGCACTTTGATCGTTGCAACGACTTTCTATTTGCTATTGACATTGAAAACTGCCAGCTGAATCTTTCTTCGTTTTACAAAATGAAACTGAAGAAGACAAAGTTCAAAAATTCAAATTTGCATGAGGTAGATTTTTCTGAAGCAGATCTGGGTCAGGCGCTTTTTGAAAACTGCGATCTTATCCGCGCAATTTTTCAGAACACAGTTTTAGAAAAAACAGATTTCAGAACTTCTTACAATTATTCTATTGACCCTGAATTAAACAAACTGAAAAAAGCGAAGTTCTCTGCTGCGGGAGTTGTGGGTTTGCTGGATAAATATGATATTGAGATAGATTGAAAAGTCTAAAAAAACAAAGGGTTCTATGAAAAATAATTTAGAGAAATCTTGTAACAAATTGAAGGTTAAAAGTTATAAGGGAGTATTTAATCCACAGGTCTCAGATGAAGCTGAATTTACTTTTTGTTTTTTTAATTCCAGTTTTCATAAGCGGACAAACTTTCAGGGGAGAGGTCAATATAAGAGGTTATAAATATGAGCTGTTCCTCAGAATAAATAAAGATTCCTCATTCAATTTCACAAGAATATTTATTCCCGGTAAAAAGAAAGAAAGAAAAGGAGATTACCCACCACATACTGATTCAGTTGCTTATTTTAGCTGGAGAGCAAAAAAAATAAATGATACCAATACTTTTATTGCAATGGAAAACACCTATTCCATTTCTTTTCTGAAAGAATTGCTTCCCGACCAATCAGACTACTGGTTTGTAGGGAAAAATCAAAAAGATTCTTTAATGCTTGTTTATGATTCAGTGCGGATCTGGTTGCCAGCCTCATTCAGGTTAATTTACGAAAACGGAATAGATACAACTTATAGCCAAACCGCCTTGGAAAAAAACTCACGCCACAAAAGTTATCCCGATACAAGTTTTTATTCGCGCCTTTGCACAATTTATACTTTTCCTGTCAATAAAAAACATTTTGAAAAAAGTGAATATGTTCATTTTGATATTGGCCTTAAACATCCAACCTCAGGTTTGCCACTTCTTTTTAAAGTTCCAAAAGGCTACTATCCGATATTTAAAAACTGGAACGCCAATGATGAGAGTTTTTTCCTGGTGACAAATGGCCAAAACTACTATTTAAAAAGTACTGCGGAATATTTTTATTTTGATGAATTTAATACAATAGGAAAAATAGAAATGAAAAAAATTTCCGATCAAAAATAAAGCTTATACCCCGCCGGCACCTGTACCGTAAAAGGTTTGTAGTTTACACCTGGTGTTGTTGAAATGTTTGAACTGGAGTATTTCATTCTTCCCTCTACAAACAAATAACCTCTTCTGAAAACTCTTACTTCGCAGGCAAGACTGAAAACGAACGAAGAATAATTTCTTCTTTTAATAATATCATTGTAGTCAAACTGCTGAGAAAAATTTTCTTTTACAATTTCCAGGCGGGTCTTTTGCCTTAAGAGAAACGAAAAATTATACCCTGCGTAAACGGGAAAACGAAACCTTCCTGCTTTAAAAGTATAACCTGCGTTAATTGCCCCGTCAACATAAGAAAATCTGTGGGTGTAACCGAATTCCGCTTTAAATGTATCAACAGGGGCTGCCAAGAAATAACCGTTCAGCATGGTGTCTTTATAAATAGGAATGTTTGCAACAGAAGTTGGCAGGTAAAAATAATCGTTGATGTATTTGTTAAACCTTACCAGTTCCGGATCTTTCTTGTAAGTGGTTTGGCTGGCAGAGATATTTCCGTTCACAAAAAAACCTTTCCATAAATGCCTTCCGTAATTTATTCCTGCAACCCAACCCGGCCTTCCAATTTCAGAACCAATGTTTACACCGTTAACCCTGCTGTCGCTGCTATTCATTACCTGGTGAAAACCCACATTAAAAGCGACCCAATTCTTTTCAATTTCAAAAACAGAATTTTTCTTTTTTGTAGTATCTTGCTTTGCAGCAAGGCCCGCAAGCGAATCTTTTGATTTCTGATTGCGTTTTAAAGAATCGGCAGCAGCCAAAGCGCTGTCCGTTTTATGAACAGCGGATAACGAATCTGCTATATTCTTATTTTTCACTGCTATAATAACCTTATTCAGAGAATCGATCAGTACGTTTTTTCTTATTTGCTCAGCCAGTTTTATAGAATCGTTTTTGCGCATCTCGCTTTCTCTTTTTATTTTTTCGTTCAGCGCTGCTTGCTTAATTATGTTTTCGTTCAGCGCCGCTTGCTTAATTGCCTTTTCGCTAATGGCAACCTGTTTAAGAGAATCTTCATTCTGTGTTACCTTGCCGGAATTTTTATTTGCTGCTTTTTTATTCTCAGGTTTTTTGTTTGAGGCAATTAAACCCGGATTTTTATTTACAAAATCGCTATCATTGCTGTTGGTTGATTTTCTTAATGAAGCTGTGTGTTCCGGATTTTTATTTCCGGAAGAATAATTCAATTTCTTTTCTGTAGCATTGTTTTTAACCGGAGAATTCACAGCCAACTGAACTTCATCAGGTAAATAAACATTTTTTCCATTAGAAAATCCCACAATAAAAGCACCGGCATAACCGGCAGACAAAACAATGACCTGATTTTCTTTCGCTTTCTCTAAAGAAGTAAAAGGGCCTGCGTAATAATGATACCTTCCGGCAGAATCCTGCACCTCGCTTACATTATCTAAACCTGAAAATTTATTCAGGTCTTTTTTATTTTTAAAAATTCCCAATTGAATTCTGAAGTCAGAAATTTCTGCGCCTGAATTACTTTTCTCAATTCCGGTATTTGAATTACTTACGCTATCTTTTTTGTTCTCATTTAAATTGTTTTTTTTATCAGTTATAGTTGAATCAGTGTCTTTTAAATTTTGAGTTGATGTGCTGTTTTCTTTTTCTGCAGTGGCCTTTGTATTATTTACAGTAAGAGAAGAGTTGTTTTTAATTTTAGTTCCAAAAAGAGTGGGATAAAAAATAATTGAAAGCGTTGCGATTATAATAACAAGAGCGCCGGCGCCAAACCAGATCCAGCCACCGGGGCGCTTTTTGTTCTTTTCATCCAACCGCTTTTCAATATTCTCCCAGGCCATGGGAGAGGGCTGCATGGATTCGTTACCCAGCTTTTCGCGGAATAAGGAATCAAATTCTACATCGTCATTTTCACTATACATTATTATGTATTTTTGGGGTAACTAATTCTCCTGCAATATTCTTTTTTAAATAGTCTCTTGCTTTTGAAAGCTGACTTTTAGAAGTGCCTTCTGTTATATTCAACATACCGGCAATTTCCTGGTGCGAATAGCCTTCAATAGCAAATAAATTAAAAACCAACTTGTAGCCGGGAGGCAGTTTATCGATCATAGCCATCAGATCTTTTGCGTGCAGTTTTCCAACTGCATCCATTTCTGAAGGTGTATTTATTCTTTCATCTTCAATATCCGTTATTTTTGGAATTGATTTTTGCTTTCTTAAATTTTCAAGCGCTGTGTTTACCATAATTCTTCTGATCCAGCCTTCTAAAGAACCTTCTTTTCTGAACTTAGAAATATTATTAAACACTTTTACAAATCCATCCTGCAAAACATCTTCTGCCTCTTCACGGTTTTTACAATAGCGAAAACATACGTATAGCATTTTAGAGCCAAAACGGTCGTAGAGAATTTTTTGAAATTCCCGTTTTCCGGCAATACAGCCATCAATTAAGTTTTCGTCAGGCAACATTGGGCTAAGGCCTTACTTTAATATTTAGATGCAAAATTAGAAGAAAGGTTGCCCGCCAATCCGAAGTTTTTGACCTTCTATCGGAAACCCTGAAAAGAGGAGTGCTCAGGCAGACCAGACAAAACAGACCTTTTATGCATTCTTTGTCCCGAAATAATGCCCTTTGTTCCGCAAAAGCCTTCTAAGAAAAATAATAGAAAGCGGAAGGTTGATGATACTGATGCAAAGAAGAGAAATGCAGGCTGTAACAAGCATGCAATACCATAGCGAAGGTTTTAACTGATCTGAACATTTTTCAAGCAGTAAATTCTGAAAAACAAGGCAGGTTATTAAAAGTGGAAGCATTATTGCATTACAGATCACCATAAAAGAAATTCCGGAAGCGAGCAAAGTAGTATCAGGGGCACCAGCTTGCGACAAAGCTATTAACACAGGTAAAAGTCCGTAGAAAAAATAAACCAAACCGCTTAGAGTAGTTAGCGCAGAAATTATGTAAGCAATTACAATACGGTTTTTTGATCGTGATTTTTCTTTTATTTGTTCAAACGAATCTTCCATTTCTTTCACAAAGAAAATTAAAAGATCCTTTTGGAAACAAATTTATTTCCTCTCTCTTCCAATAAAACTCCGCCCGGAATTTTTCCTTTTTCAAAACTTCCAAGCTTTTCACTCATTCCCAAAAAACGTGCGCCGTTTATGGTGGCCCATTTTAAAAGCGCTTCTAATTTTATAACAGGATTGTTTTTGCGGATGGTATTAATTTCGTCAGTTACAGAAAGGCTGTAATTACTTGCATAGCTATCTGTACCAATTGTAAGTTGCCTTATGTTGTCTGTAAACAACTCAAAATGCGGAAGTTTTTTTTCTATATATAAATTTGCGTTGGGACAAAAACACCAGAACACATTCTGATTGTATTCATTTGCAAACTCAATGTCTGTTGCGTCAGAAAAAGTATTGTGCACCATTAGCAGCGGAAGGTTGCGCGGAAGGTAAATGATTACCGACTCTAATGAATTTTTTCCGGTTGCTTTCCAGTTCTCTGTATTGATTCCGAAATAATGAAGGCGCTCTAAAATTTTTCCGCTTTTATTCTGAAACAATAAATTCTCATCTTCGTTTTCCTGGTTATGAATACTGAGTATGAATTAGTTTGCCAGGCATGATCAGAAATTTTATTGAGCAACTGCGCACTCGCAGAATAAGGAGCATGGGGTGTAATGCTGTAATTTTTTAATCCCAGCACTTCCAACTCTGCTGCAAGTTTTAATCCCCAACCAAAAGCTGAATCTGCTTTGGCCGCATCAAATCCAAAAATCTCAATAAAATTATGGTATTTAATTTTTGACCTTTGTTTGAACGCAAAAGTAGAATTGGTGTTACAAATATCACCAACGGCCACAATTCCGCCTGCATACATTTCGGCGTCTGCGTTTTCTATTGCGCTCAACAATTCATCATCGGCAGGTTTCTTTAATTTTTCAACTTCTTTGATAAAATCGTGCAAACCTTTTCCCTCTGCAATTTTTCCTTTCATGTAAGAAAGTTCTAAATGGCAATGCACATTCACAAAACCCGGACATACAATTCCCTTATGAAATTCGATTTTTGTCTGATCAATTTCGCCCAAAGGTTTAATATCCTGAACAATTCCATCATCGTCAAGTATCAACACAGAATCTTGTGGTAAAAAAGAATACCCGTTGTGAATTTTATCAGCAGCAAAAAATCTCATCGCTACGAATATACGAATTAGCAATACCCACAGCAACGAAAGGGCGAAAATTGATTTCTAAGGAAGTAAAACGCCGGATATAAGATATTGGACATGGAGATATATCCCGATAGCTATCGGGAGGTGCACGAGGTTTTTTTGATCGCCGGTCCCACGCCAGTCTTAAATCTTATATCTTTTTGTCTTATATCGCAGAGTTTAAGCCGGATTGGATCAAGGTTACCCCCTTGTGTTATCTATTAAAACGGTATCTTTGTATTCCCAAAAAAATGTCAGTTACAAAAAAAGATATACGCGGTTTTTCTGTTCTTGAACTTGAAAATTATTTTAAGGAAAAAGGAGAGAAAGCTTTTCGCGCCAAACAGGTGTACCAGTGGCTGTGGCAAAAACGCGCCACTACTTTTGATGAGATGAGCAACCTGAGCAAAGAGCTGCGCGAATTTTTACAGGAGAATTTTTCTATCAACGCTGTGAGCATTTCTGAAATGCAGATCAGCAAAGATAAAACCATTAAATGCGCAATGAAACTGCATGATAATTATGTTGTGGAAAGCGTTTTGATACCGCAGGATAAAAGAATGACAGCCTGCATCTCAAGCCAGGTTGGCTGCAGTTTAACCTGTAAGTTTTGTGCTACGGGCAAATTAAAACGCATGCGCAATTTAAATGCAGACGAGATCTTTGACCAGGTGGTTTTGGTAAGAGACGCGGCAAAAGAAAAATACGGTGCAAGCCTGAGTAACATAGTTTATATGGGAATGGGTGAACCCCTTTTAAACTATACCGAAGTTATGCGGTCTATAGAAAAGATCACATCGCAAACAGGCTTAGGCATGTCTGCAAAAAAAATTACTGTGAGTACTGCAGGAGTTGCAAAAATGATTGTAAAAATGGGAGAAGACCAGGTAAAATTTAACCTTGCTCTTTCGCTGCACGCCTGCAACGATGAAAAACGAAACCAGATAATGCCCATTAACGAAACCAATAGTTTAGACAACCTTGCAGATGCTCTTAACTTTTTTTATGATAAAACCGGCACACGGGTTACGTTTGAATATATTGCCTTTAAAGATTTTAATGACAGTTTAAAAGATGCCAAAGAGTTGCTCGATTTTTCGCGAAGGGTGAAAAGCAAAATAAATATTATTGAGTACAATCCTATTGACGATGGAGAGTACCAGCAAACAAGCCCCGAAAGACTGGATGCTTTTACGCAATTTCTCCTTAAAAACGGCGTTATTGTTAATTTAAGAAGAAGCCGCGGAAAAGACATTGACGCTGCCTGTGGCCAGCTCGCCAACAAAAACAAACTGGCAGATGAGTTATCAATCCCAAAAAAATGATTAATTTTAAGTAATGAATCAGGTTTTAAAAATTGCTTTTCAATTTACCTGAACTTTTTAAAATTCTTATTCTCAA
>JACMLS010001037.1 GCA_014379485.1 Bacteroidia bacterium
TTCTAAAAGAATTGTTTCAAGCGCTTTGTAACGGAATTTTTTTCCTTGTTTGCCTCCGAACTGATCTGCGTATCCATCTGTAAACGAGTAAATGATATCGTTGGATTCCAGTTGCACTTCGCGTTTTGTAAAAGGTTTTGGTTCGTGGTAAAATCCGCAGGGTTGTTTGTCTGGTTTCAGTTCAAGCAATTCGCCGTTACGCGCTATGTAAATAGAATTGTTGGCGGCAGAGTAGGTGAGTCGTCTTTTTTCTTTATCTACACAACAAACTGCAAGGTCCATTCCGTCTTTACTTTCTCCTGCATCACCGCCTTGTTTTAATGTAGTAACAATACGGTCGCGCAAATAATTTACAACTGCGTCTGTATTCATCTCTCCTTTTATTTCAATGATCTCTTCTAAAAAAGAAAGACCCAGCATGGTCATGAATCCGCCCGGAACACCGTGTCCGGTGCAATCTGCTGTTACGTAAAATATCCGGTCATTTTTTTTAGCGATCCAGTAAAAATCTCCGCTCACAATATCTTTAGGTTTAAAATAAACAAAACTGTCAGGAAAATGAGAGGTAAATATTTTTTCGCTGGGAATAAAAGCGGTCTGAATTCTTTTTGCGTAATTAATACTGTCTGTAATTTCTTTGTTCTTTTCTTCCAGTTCATCTTTATGCATTTCAATTTCTTTATTCTGCGCAACAACGGTCTCGTGTTCTTTTTCTATAATTTGTTTAGAACGTTCAAGTGCCAGCCGGCTGGTAATTTCTTTTACAGTTAAACGATATCTTGTACGGATAAGACCGATCATAAAAATAGCAACGGTAAGAATCAGAAGACCTCCGTTAATTGTAAATTCTTCAACAGATAAAGGGCTGTAGAGTTTATAAAAAACAATATTTGTAACCACACTTAAAACAACCAGCGCAATCGAGTACCAGAATTCCCAAAGTATCAGCATGCCAACGCCAATAAATAAAACCATATAGGCAAAGGCATGTTTTTGCATGTGGGCAAGGTCCATTACGCTCCACATATATGAGTTCTGAATGGAAATTCCGAGAACTAATATGAAAACGCTTTGGTAAACATTTAATCCTATTTTTTTTCTGAATACAAGTGCTATGGTGGCAATAAGAGAAACCGCAAATCTCCATTCTACAAATTGCTTCCAGTGATCGGGTAAAACAAAATAATCGCTGGCAAACCAAACAATGTTTAATGTAATACCGATCCAACAGGCCATTACGTGAAATCTTTCTGTGTTTTTGTAAAACTCAGATTTTACTAAGGCGGAATCTATGGGTTCTTCTATAACTGACACAATGGGGTTTTGTTGATTTAACGCCAAATTATAAATGTTTTACATGATTTGCAAGAAGGAACAGAAAAATGAGGCAAAATTAAAGGAAAGTACTGAGGAATTTAGTCGCAAAATGGGAATTGAATTTGCTTGGAAGGGTGGAAGATTGGAAGGTTGGGGGCGATTTCGCTGAAGGGGAATAAAAGAAAATTCTCTTCAGAAGATTTTCCCCCAATCTTCCATCCTTCCAATCTTCCACCCAACAGGTTTTCAATTGGTGATCTTTACCTGTTTTATTTCGTTGATTCCTTTAAAGATCGGAAAGTACATGAGTTCTGCTTTTGCAGGATTGAGAAAATACGATCCGCTGAAACGGGGCTCCAGCTCAATTTCAAAA
>JACMLS010001038.1 GCA_014379485.1 Bacteroidia bacterium
TTCCTGCAGTTTTTCAAGATCTTCATTCGGGATCTTTATATTGTATAAAGAACCGAAGCCTGTGTTGATACCGTAAATAGGTTCAACTGAGTTTTTTATCTTATTGTCAAGAAATTCGCGGCAGGAAATGATCTCTTTTTTTGCATTCTCAGAAAGTTCAATTTTTAATTGCTTTCCTAAAATAGTTGCAACATCACTGAGCAGTAATTTTTTTTTAGGATCGATGGAAAAGATCATACAAAATTTTTAAAATTATTCTTAGAGCAAAAACTGAAATTTCTGGTGCTGAAATTCTTTGTTCTTATTTCTCTTTTCATTCTCAAAAACATTGCTGCTGAACACTAATTTTATTTCGTGTGTACCCGCACTCGCAGTTCGCAGTTTATTTATGTTCAGATCGTACGAATATGAAAACTGGTAGTCGTGGTTAAAGGTGTAACCAGCTGTAAAAGCAACCGCCGTTTTAAGACGATAGGTTGCTCCTAAAAAAAACTGGTCTTTGTAATGCAGGCGCAAAGAATAATCAATTAAAATAGGTGTGTTGGCAACAAAAGAAGCAATGAGAGAATTTTCCCAAATAAAATTCGGATTGTCCTGCCAGTTATAGCCCACAGAAAAATTATAATGAATTACCTGCGCGTAAACTGCTTTGCGCGTGGTGTCTTTTTTATAATACTCAAAAGTAGAGCCCAATAAATTATTTGCAGCAAAACCAATATGAAACCTGTCGTTGTAATACAAAACTCCAAACGCCATATTTCCTTTTCTCTTTTTTTCGGCAAAAGAATAATCAACTGCGGGGTCCTGGTTAAATTGGGTAGTAACTTTTGATGTGAGATAAGTCTGCGACTGATAACTTCCGCTTATTCCCAGACTCAGTTTTGCATCGGTAAACTTTGCGTGATATGCGAAAGCGCCTGACATATTCACATATTTAAAAGGACCAATTACATCCTGAAAAATAAATCCACCGGCACCTAACAAGCCGTGATGAAAAAATTTTCCGTGTAAAGAAGCGGCCATTGTTTTTGGCGCGCCTGCAAAACCAACCCACTGATTGCGGTAATTCAAACGCGCATCAAAATTTTTTCGGGTGCCTGCAACTGCCGGATTCATCATAAACAAATTACTCCGGTATTGGGTCCAGAAAGGATATTGCTGCGCCTGAGAAAAATTAGTCTCGCACAAAACAATTACAAAAAATAAATATGAAAGAAATTTATTCTGCATCAGAAAAATTACAACCAGCCCCCCATATTTGTTTTTGCAGTTTTTCTTCTTCCTTTACAATCGCGCGGATTGCCACACCTTGAACTCATAAGAAAAGCTCCTAAAAGGCTGAGAAGAATAAAGGTTCTGAAATAATTTTTCATAGTTATATTTTTTAGAAAGATGAAATGAATAATTTTTTATACTGCTGCAATTTTGTCTCCCTGGTACTGACCTGATTTTAATTTATGTTCAATAGAAGAGAAAGCTTTTATAGTGTATTCAACATCTTCTAATGTATGAACCGCTGTTGGAATCAATCTCAAAATAATTATTCCTTTTGGTATAACAGGATATACCACCATTGAACAGAAAATATTAAAATTCTCTCTCAGGTCAACGATCATGTTGGTTGCTTCTGGAATTGAACCGTTAAGAATTACAGGTGTAACAGGAGATTGAGTTTTTCCTAAATTAAATCCTGCCTTTCTTAAACCGTCTTGTAAAGCGTGTACATTTTTCCAAAGTGCGTCTTTGTATTCAGGATGTTTGCGCATTAACTCTAATCTTTTTAAAGCGCCTATTACAATTGGCATAGGCAATGCTTTTGCAAAGATCTGCGAACGCATATTGTAACGTAAATACTCAACAATATGTTCTTCGCTCGAAATAAATCCGCCAATAAGCGCAAACGATTTTGCAAAGGTCCCAAAATAAATATCTACTCCGTCTTGTACACCTTGCTCTTCTCCTGTACCTGCGCCTGTTGGTCCCATGGTACCAATTCCATGCGCATCATCAACAAACAAACGGAAAGTATATTTCTTTTTCAGTTCAACTATCTCTTTAAGTTTTCCTTGATCACCGCTCATTCCAAAAACTCCTTCGGTAAGTACAAGAATTGAACCGCCGCTTGCCTCAACTAATTTTGTTGCGCGCTCTAATTGTTTTTCGCAGCTCGTAATATCGTTGTGCGGAAAAACAAAACGTTTGCCCATGTGTAAACGCACACCATCTAAAATACAGGCGTGGCACTCAGCATCGTAAACAATTACGTCGTGGCGATCAACCAAACAATCAATAGCGCTTACCATTGCCTGGTAACCGTAATTGCAAAGTATTGTATCTTGTTTATGAACGTAGTCAGAAAGCTCTGCTTCTAATTGCTCGTGGTAATTAGAGTTTCCGCTCATCATACGTGCGCCCATCGGATACGCCAAACCAAA
>JACMLS010001039.1 GCA_014379485.1 Bacteroidia bacterium
ATAAATGACAACTTTAGAAAAAGAAAGCACCAAAAAAACTGGTGTAAAAAAAGCAGACCCAGTAGTTCACTTCGAATTACCAGCAGAGGACAGAAACAGAATAGCAAAATTTTATACTGGTGCATTCGGTTGGCAAACGCAAATGCTGGGCGAGGATATGGGAAACTATGTGGTTGCAACGACTACTTCTGATGTTGACAAAAATGGAAAACCCGAAAAAGTGAGTATGATTAATGGCGGCTTTTATACCAAAGATGACAAGATGCCAACTCAATACCCTTCTGTGGTTATTTCAGTTGATGACATTAAAGAATCAATGAATAAAATCGCCAAAGCTGGGGGCAAAGTGATTGGCGAACCTATGGAAATACCAGGCATAGGAAAGCAGGTTTCATTTTTTGATACAGAGGGCAACCGGTTAAGCATATTGGAACCTACAATGGAGATGAAAGAAAAAGCAGAATAAAAAAACATTATGAAACCAAAAAAGATATGGTCAAATTTAGGCGTAAGCGATTTAGAGCGAACAACTAAATTTTATACTGAATTGGGATTTAAGCCCAACAACGACACTCATGGCTCCAAAGAATTGACAAGTTTTCTTGTTGGTGAACATGATTTTGTAATGCACTTTTTTTTAAAAGACATTCTCAAAACCAGTATGAAAGGTGAAATAGCCGACTCACAAAACGTAAACGAAGTTTTGTTCACTGTTTCCGCTGGAAGCAAAGACCAAGTGGACAATTGGGAAAAAGAGATTAAAAAAGCAGGCGGAAAAATTATTTCCAAGCCAGAAGAATTTGGAAAAGGATATTATGGTTTTAATTTTGCCGACCCGGATGGTCATAGGTTTAATGTCTTTTATATGGAAGGTCTTTAAGGTTTGCCTCTACAAAAAAATCCAACCCTTCCTTTTCTGTCGCTTCAAGGTCTTCTGGTTCCTACAGATACCCTGAAGGATACGATGCAAAAAAACAAGGACAAAAAAAAGCAGCTCCTAAAATAGGGCTGCTTTTATTGAACTTTTTACTCTTCCGGTTATCAAACCACCGCTTCTTTATTATACTTCCACTTATATTCTATTGGCGACATTCCCGTTATTTTTCTGAACACTTCACGAAACGCTTTTACGTCCGAATATCCAACCTCATACATTACTTAATTAATCGTTTTACGACTGGTTTCTAAAGTTTTTTTTGCGAATTCAATTTTTACTCGTTGTGCATATTCAACAGGTGTATTTCCGGTTGCTTTTATAAACCTCCTGTCAAAGTTGCGCCGGCCCACGGAAAACTTAGAAGACAAATGCTCAACTGAAATTTTTTCTTGAATATTACTTTCGATATAAGCCTGTACTTTTTTCACCATTTCATCTGCATGTAGTTTCTGGCCGTTAAACATTATAAATTCAGATTGGCTGTTCCTGTCCATTTCAATCTGGAAAACTTTGGAACAAAAAATAGCTGTCTGCCTGTCGTAATACTTCTCTATAAGGTAAAT
>JACMLS010001040.1 GCA_014379485.1 Bacteroidia bacterium
AGGAGGGGCGGGCTTTATTTGTTTCAGCTCCCCCATTTTAGGAACAGCGCTGCTAATCCTGTCTTCCCGACGAAACAAATAAAGCCCTTTGACGAAAGTCAAAGCGGCTTTTTTGTTTTGCGAAAGCGTGGCAAGCTTGCTTGCCTAAGCGAACGCGAAACAAAAAAGACGGTAGCCCCGACGCAGGAGGTGCGGGCGTTATTTGTTTCAGCTCCCTCATCTTAGGATCAGCGCAGCTAATCCTGTCTGATAGGCATGGTTCTCGGCGGGTTGGCACTAACACGATATAGACGGAATGCTAAGGAGAGTAACTAAACCAGCCAATTTGTTTTCTCCCGATTTAAGAGCAGAAATAACATTTTTAGCAGGAGATTGCAACAATCCGATAAGATCGCCAACAAGCTCATTTTTGCTTTTGATCGACGCAAGGAAGTCAAGCTGATCATCTCCTAAATAAGAAGATTCTTCAATATAAGCTCCTTTTACTAACGGTTTTTTGTTGCCTTTTGCACGAAATTCTTTAATAAGTTTTGCCGGTGCAGAACCAGATTCGCAAAACATAACTGTTGTGTTTCCTTTTAATGCAGGAATCAGCTCAGCATATGTTTCTTTGCGCTCCATTGCTTTTTTAAGCAAAGAGTTCTTTACTACAAGAACGGTAATTTTTTTACTAAAGCAAGCCCTGCGTAACTCGCTGGTTTTTGCAACTGTCAAAGAAGAAATGTCAGTTAAGTAGAAATTGCTGTTTTGTTCCAGCTTTTCTGCCAACTGTTCAATTACCTGTGTTTTTTCTTCTTTTTTCATTTAGATTTTTTTTTATCTGTTTGTTGAATTATCCGTTGTATACTTTAGATTCTACTGAAATTCCAGGACTCATTGTGCTGGAAAGTGCAACGCTTCTTACATAAGTACCTTTTGCGGATGAAGGCTTCAGTTTCATGATAGCCTGAATAAGCTCGTTCGCGTTCTCAGCGATCTTTGCTGCATCAAAACTTACCTTTCCAACTGCTGCGTGAATAATTCCCGCCTTATCTACTTTAAAATCAATTTTACCACCTTTTGAGTCAGTAACAGCTTTACCAATTTCCATGGTCACTGTTCCTGTTTTTGGATTTGGCATCAAACCACGTGGACCTAATACGCGACCTAAAGCACCGATTTTACCCATTACCTGGGGAACGGTGATAATAACGTCAACATCTGTCCAACCGCCTTTGATTTTTTCAATATACTCATCCAAACCTACAAAATCTGCACCCGCTGCTTTAGCTTCTGCCTCTTTTTCTGGCGGAACCAATGCTAAAACGCGTACAGTTTTTCCTGTTCCGTGTGGTAAAGAAACAACTCCTCTCACCATCTGGTTCGCTTTTTTAGGATCAACTCCCAAGCGGATTGCCACATCTACTGAAGAATCAAATTTTGTAGAAGTAATTTCTTTTACAATTTTCGATGCTTCGGCCAGCGAATAAGATTTGCTCTGATCGAATAGTGATAAAGCAACTTTTCTTTTTTTAGATACCTTAGCCATTTTGACTTTTCTTTATGTGGTCAAACGATTGCCGTTAAGCGATCTCCCACGATTAATTAATTAGTTATTAAAAGGGCTTGCACCACTGATGGTGACACCCATACTACGAGCAGTTCCAGCAACCATTTTCATTCCGGATTCAATTGTAAAACAATTTAAGTCGGGCATTTTGTCCTCTGTAATTGTTTTTACCTGATCCCAGGTAATTGATCCTACTTTTTTACGGTTACTTTCTCCGGATCCGCCTTTAAGTTTTGCAGCTTCTAATATTTGTACCGCCACTGGTGGACGTTTAAGAACAAAGTCAAATGTTTTATCACTGTAAACATTAATGATTACAGGTAACACTTTGCCTGGTTGATCTTGTGTACGCGCATTAAATTGCTTGCAAAACTCCATAATGTTCACCCCTTTTGCACCTAATGCAGGTCCAATTGGAGGTGAAGGGTTGGCGGCCCCGCCTTTGATCTGTAGTTTTACGATTGCTGATAATTCTTTTGCCATTTTGTTTTTTCTTTTTTTTGCAACATTTTCAGATGGCTCACAACCGCCTGAATTTGTTTGTTTAAATGCTCTGTTTCTCGTTTTTTTGACTCTTACAGTTTGGAAGCAGCTCTTTAATTAAGCGCCTGCAAAAGTCACTACGATTCAGAACAATATTTTTACTCGCGCTCAACTTCCCCGAAACCAAGTTCCACAGGCGTTTTGCGTCCGAATATTTTTACTGCTACTTTAATTTTTTTCTTCTCTTCGTTTATTTCTTCAATTACTCCAGTAAATCCGTTGAAAGGTCCGTTGATTACTTTTACGTTCTCGCCAATAACAAAAGGGTTGGTAATTGTGCCTTCTGCTTCTGCCAATTCATCTACTTTACCAAGAATACGGTTTACTTCAGAAGTTCTCATAGGAACAGGGTCTCCACCTTTGGTCTCTCCTAAAAATCCGATAACACCGGTAATGTTTTTTATGATGTGAGAAATTTCTCCTGCTAAAACAGCTTCAATCAAAACATATCCCGGATAGAAAGAACGTTCTTTAGCCACCTTTTTTCCGTTACGGATCTGAAATATTTTTTCGGTAGGAATTAAAACCTGAGAAACAAAATCATTTAGTTTAAGACGGTTTATCTCTACTTCTATGTATTGTTTCACTTTTTTCTCCTGCCCGCTAATAGCACGCACCACATACCATTTCTTTTCGGCCTGTTGCTGTGCGGTTAGTTCTTTTTTAACTTTTGTTGCCATTTGCGAAAATATTTAGTTAAATAGTGAATAAAGCAGATCCATAAACGCACCTGTTCCAAGATCCATTGCAAGAACTAACAATGCAATTATAATGGAAGAAACCAATACGATCATTGAACTTTCCTGTAACTCTTTCCAGGTTGGCCAGGAAACTTTGTGAATAAGTTCGTTACCCACTTCATCTATATATTCTCTGAACTTTGCCATAAATTTATTTTTTTTCGCGATAGAGAAATCAGTTGTACAATTTCTTTTTCACAGTTCTTTTTTTCGTGGCACGGGCAGAGAGATTCGAACTCCCGTCAACGGTTTTGGAGACCGCTATTCTACCACTGAACTATGCCCGTTTCTATTGCCTGTAAGTACTGTTTCGTTTATTTTTTTATCATCAAAACCGAATAAAAAAATCCAAAAAATTACGCAGTACATTTAAACAGCAAAATGGCCTCGCTACGGAAAGCCATTTTACTATTCATATTTTAAAAATTACGATATAATTTCAGTTACCTGTCCTGCACCAACGGTACGGCCACCTTCACGAATCGCGAAACGAAGACCTTTATCCATTGCTACTGAAGCAATAAGTGTAACAGAAATAGTAACGTTATCTCCGGGCATAACCATTTCGCGGCCGCTTTCTAATTCAATTTCTCCGGTAACATCTGTTGTACGGAAATAGAATTGCGGACGGTATTTGTTATGGAAAGGAGTGTGGCGACCACCTTCTTCTTTCTTAAGGATGTACACTTCTGCTTTGAATTTTACGTGAGGAAGAACCGCGCCTGGTTTACAAACAACCATTCCGCGACGGATATCTTTTTTCTCAATACCACGTAATAAAAGACCTACGTTATCTCCTGCTTCACCGTAATCCAAAATTTTACGGAACATCTCAACTCCTGTAACTGTAGATTTTAGTTTTTCAGCACCCATTCCAATAATGTCAACCTCTTCTCCTGAGTTGATAACTCCTGTTTCAATACGGCCTGTAGCAACTGTACCACGACCTGTAATTGTAAACACGTCCTCAACCGGCATTAAGAATGGCTTATCTTTATCACGTTTTGGAGTTGGGATATAAGTATCCACAGCATCCATAAGTTCCATAATTTTGTCAACCCATTTTGGATCGTTATTCAATCCGCCAAGAGCAGAACCACGAATGATCGGGGTAGTATCTCCGTCGAATTTATAGAAAGTAAGAAGTTCGCGAACTTCCATTTCAACAAGATCAAGAAGCTCTAAATCGTCTACCATATCCACTTTGTTCATAAAAACAACAAGTGTAGGTACACCCACCTGACGTGCAAGAAGGATGTGCTCACGTGTTTGTGGCATAGGTCCGTCTGTAGCTGCAACAACAAGTATAGCACCGTCCATTTGGGCAGCACCTGTAACCATGTTCTTTACGTAATCCGCGTGACCAGGACAGTCAACGTGCGCGTAGTGACGTGCAGATGTTTCATATTCTACGTGAGAAGTATTGATTGTG
>JACMLS010001041.1 GCA_014379485.1 Bacteroidia bacterium
AAATTAGATACCAATGCGGTAATGTCTCCCAAAATTGTATTGAATCATAAAACCGGGCTCGAAGAAATTTTTACGCAGGATCTGAATGACAATATCTACCTCATCTCCAACACCGGAAAAATTCTCTGGAAAAAAAGACTCGACGGCAGAATAAAAAGCGACATTTTTCAGATCGATTTTTTTCAGAATAATAAACTACAGTTTTTGTTTAACACAGAAAAAGCAATTTACCTTATAGACCGCAACGGAAATTATGTACAGGGCTATCCTTTGCAGTTACCCGTTGCCGCCACTAACGGAATAAATGTGTTTGATTATGAAAAAAACCGGGATTACCGTATAGTTTATAGCGGTGCGGATAAAAAAATATACATCTATAAGGCATCCGGAAAATTAGTTGAAGGTTTTGACTTTAAAGGAACAGAAGATTCTGTAACCGTTCCATTACAATGGGAGCGAATTAATTTTAAAGATTACCTGATTGCTTTTGACAAGGGGGGCGCTGTTTACGGATTAGGAAGAAAAGGAGAGAACAGGCTTTCGGTATCTGAAAAGATCCCTATTAAAAATTACGGGTACAACATTCAATACGGTAAAGACATAGATAAAACAAAATTCTGTTTTTACGATGTTGCCGCTAAAAAAATGGTGAAAGTTTTTCTAAACAATAAAAAAGAAGAATTCTTAGTATCCACAGAACTCGAAGATGCGGCTTCTTTTGTCTGCAAAATTAACGACGACGATAATTTTGACCTTGTACTTGTAAAAGGCAAGAACATTGAGATTTACGACGACCGGGGAAGCCTTATTCAGAAAGTAGAGACAGCAACAGAACTTAAACCTTTTTTCAGGCAATTGCAAAAAAACAATGAAACTTATTATGCCTTTATTGATAAAGAAAATAACCTGCTTATTTTTTCGGCAAACTGGCAGGAACCCGAAAAATCTACCGCCAAATGTTCGCAACTACCTGCAATTGAAATGTTAAACGACGACGGATATTTTTACCTGATTGGTATTCATAACGACCTTGTTAGTTGTTACCCATTTTGAGAAAATTATAATCCTCAGATTTAAGACTTTATAATTGCTTTTTTCAGATTTTTGGGCAATATTCGCATCTCCTAAACTAAACTCTTTTCCCATGAAAAAAGCGCTCTTGCTTTTGTTAACTTTTTTGACTTTTCAAAAAAATTACGCTCAGGATTTTCTTGGTTACTCAACCAGTGAATATGCAGGTGTTACCGCAATAGATATACAGCCGGCTAACCTTGCAGACAACCGTTTTAAATTTGATATGACCTTGTTTGGTACACACGTAAAAGCGTATAATAATTATGTAGGAATTAACCGTCCGGCAATTATTAAACAGGATGGAAAATTTTACGGTTCGCTGATAAAAAGTTTAAAAGGAGATACCACAACGGCGTGGAGCGATGACAATTTTCAGGACAAGTATCTTAGCACAACTGATGATATTGATAAACAAAAGAGAGTATATTTTGCAAACCGTATAGTACTTCCATCTTTTCTTGTAGAGGTAAACCACCGCAATACGCTTGCTTTTACATGGGACGTAAGAAATTATGTGAATGTTGATGGGGTATCAAGAGACCTCGCAAAAATGATCTATAAAGATTTTAAAGATTCTTCCAACTGGTTAAAAAAACTTCCTTCGACCAACCTCAGCCTCCAGGCAATGAGCTGGGCAGAATACGGTGTTACCTGGGCGCATGTGCTTAAAGAAGATAACCAGCACTCATTTAAAGTGGCCGGCAGGTTTAAAATTATGCAGGGTATTGCTGCGGGTTACATGTTTGCAAAAGATTTTAATTACCAGTTTCAGCACATAGATACCACTTTTATTAATGGGTCAGATACTGTGCATATAGATGATGAGGTGTTGAGTGTTGCGCAGGTGGATGTTGATTACGGACACTCTGACAACCTTTATACAGATGATGTGGGCGGAATTAAATACAACTGGAA
>JACMLS010001042.1 GCA_014379485.1 Bacteroidia bacterium
CAATTATGAAAAAAACTAAAAATCTATTGCTGCTTTTCGTGCTGATAGCGGCAAGTACCTTGTATGTTAATGCACAAAAAATTGATGAAGGAAAAGTGCTGTATGAAATTTCTTATCCCGATGCAGATATTCCTGATGAACAAATGGCAATGATGCCTACAGAGGCAAAAATGTTTTTTAAGAATCTGTCTTCAAGGATGGAAATGAAAATGGGAATGGGTATGGATAATGTGATGATTTTTGATAATAAGAATAAAGTCATGACTATGCTGATGGATATGATGGGAAATAAGATGGCTGTTAAGTTTACCGAAGCTGATATTAAAGAAAAGAGAGTAAAGGAGGGTAAACAGGATTACGAGGTAAAGATTACGGACGAAACAAAAGAGATTGCCGGGTTTAAATGCAAGAAAGCCATCCTCACGGGAAAAGACGGCACTTTTGATTTATATTTTACTGATCAGATTTCCTTTAAAAACGGAGACTGGGCAAGCGAATATAAAGGCATTGACGGTTTTCCGCTTCAATATAAGATTTCACAAGGCAGCCTGATTATGCAGATGACTGCAAAAAGCGTAACAAAAGAAAAAGTTGAAGATTCCATGTTTGTTGTTCCTTCGGATTTCAAGCCCATGACTACCGAAGAACTTCAGAAAATGTACGGAGGCGGAAAATAAAAAGAGAAAGTGAGAAAAGGAGAATGATCCTTAATTACTTATTCTCTCCTTGTCTCACTTTCCATTTTCATCATCACTCTATTCCTTTCCCCCTATTCCCCCACCCACCTTTTTTACCCTCGAAAAATCGGGAAAAAACTTTCAGGCGCCTGTACTCGTAACTTTTTTGACGTTTCGGATTAAAAACAATCCCCGCACTTATACTGACATAATTATCATTCGCTGTGGCATTGCCGCGACTTCTCCTGTAACTCGGAAAGCCATCCAATCGCCTGCTTGAAAAAATGGTGGCATAATATCCATTAGGAGTAGCTGCCAATTCAAGACTGTCAGGATACTTGCCGCTGGTGTCATCCAGGTAATCGGTAAAGGAAAAATGCTGCACAAACTCAGCCTTTACCTTCAAAAAATCATTTATTCGTATCCATACTCCAAAACCAACAGGCAGTGAATTTGTGGTTAACTTATAAGGTTTGGGATAATCTTCTTTACTGTTGAAAACATATTGTCCTTCAGTACCTAATGGCTGCAGTGAATACCATTGACCGTTATAATAACCTTCAGGATTAAAAAAAAGCCAGCCGAAACCAGCCATTACATACGGGTTAAGAATATTTCTTTTATCAATACGAAAAAGCTTGAATCGCAACATTAGATTGACTTCGTCAATTTTGGAACGGAAATTCTGGTTACGGAGAAGGTTGTCCTTTTCATTGGCAAGGGAATCAGCACAATTTACTTTTCCTTTATAATAGTTAAGAGTAAGATCAAGGTGCTTGTCAATATTGTATCCGACATTAAAATCTCCCATAAGATGAAAAAATTTTGCGGGAGGCAATAATTTTTTATCACGCAGATCACCATTATAATATGAAATGCCAGCACCTGCAGAAAGAAAGAAACGGCTTTGAGCAAAAACATCTGACTGCTGTATAATAAATAAAATGAGCAGACAACACTTTATAATTTTATTAGAAAGCATGTTCACGTATCCGAAAAAAATATGCCACAAATTTAAAGTAAACTTTATCCGTGAATTTTCATTTAAGTATGCATACGTTGTAAATTCTCCACCGGATAATGTTAATTAAATTCAAAAATAATTTTCTTTATACCTAAAAC
>JACMLS010001043.1 GCA_014379485.1 Bacteroidia bacterium
AGTCTCTACAAAAATATTTTCACAAAAACATTTAAGGATGGAGATGTAACAAAAGAAAATTTTGAAACGATAAAAGAGTTTTTGAAAAACACCAATGTAGATGATGTGGTGCTGGTTTTTATTGCAGGCCACGGTGTGTTAGATGATAAGTTTGATTATTATTATTGCACGGCAGATATTGATTTCGACAATCCATCGGCAAGAGGTTTATCGTATGAAAACATTGAAAGTGTTTTTAACGGAATAAAAGCAGTGCGCAAATTATTATTTATGGATACCTGCCATAGCGGAGAATTAGACAAAGACGAAGTAGAGAAAACAAAAACTGTTGAAAAAGGCGATGTTGCTTTTCGTGCAGTAGGAGATGGGGTAAGAAAAAAAGAAGGATTCGGAATGGAAAACTCTGTGCAGCTGATGGAAAATTTATTCAGCAATATTAAAAAAGGAACAGGCACAACCGTAATAAGCAGCGCAGGCGGAGCAGAATACGCAATGGAATCTGACATATGGAAAAACGGACTCTTCACTTTCTGCTTATTAAAAGGTCTTTCAGAAAAATCTGCTGATAACAACGGCGACAAGGAAATTTCTATCAGCGAAATTCAGAAATACGTAAAAGAACAAGTGAGCGAATTGTCTAAAGGCAAACAAGTGCCTACTGCAAGAACAGAAAATCTTACGTTGGATTATAGAGTGTGGTAGAATTAGTTTTAATTTTTACGAGCCATCAGGATATTTCTGTTTTCATAATATGATCTTGTCCTGTCAAGGACAGAATATCGGTAATTAATAAAAGCTAAAGACAGTAGTCCTGTAAGGACGGCATTAATCTTGCAACTCGTATTATTTCCGATTTCGTCCTTACAGGACTAAAGAATAGTATGCTTAGCTAAATTACCGGTCTTTAGTCACTATGTGACAATTACCAGGAACCGTAAATTTCTGAGAAATAGTTTGTTTCAGAAAAATTCTAATTATCAAAAACCATTTCATCACCCCAACCTCGGAAAATAAGCGGGGTGTTTTTGATTATAACGCTTCAGAAAAATATACATCTTATCGCGCTTCTGTTTTTTCTTTAAAGCAGCGTATTCTTTATACAGTTCCGGATCGCGTTTTAAAATTTCTTCTATCACTTCAAATTTTGCAATTTCTTTTCTTCCTGTATAGAAATCAAAAATAAATTCGTGCGTTTCTTTTGCTTTTAATGGAACACCTGTAATGCTTGAGCCACCGCCTGCCTGAGACGGATCGTAAAAAGGGCCGCTGCTTTTAAACGCTTCCACACTTATGGTTCCTAAAAAATGAGAAACGTTTCCAAAAACAGAAAGTCTGCAAAAAGTGCCTTCCACATTCAAATAAACAACATTGTTTTGTATGTATCCCCAAATACTATCGGTAAGAATAAGCTTGATTCCGGTTCCATAACGGTAAACAATGGTATCACTTTCATTCACTAATTTATTGTAAAACTCCAATTGATTTTTTTCTACGCGAGAAAGGATCATGGCCCGCGGAATGGCATCGCCGGTTCTGAAGGCTTTGTAATTCAGGTAAACACCCTCGTTAAACGCATAATCTTTTGTGTAAGCAACCGAATCAGGGTTGTTGGGGATTTTTAAAAAACCGGCAGTTGTATAAAGCGTATCAACCTGCGAAAATCCTACGGAAAGAAAAAGTGTAAAAAAAATTATACCTGTAAGTACGCGCATACTTGTTCTGCAAGAATTAGCAATTCTAAAAATACACAAAAAAGTGCAATTCTAAAATTCTTTCCTCTCTCTATAGCATTTTCACAGTTCAGGCAACCATCTTACCGAAATTAACATCTGATAATCAATAAAAACATTGAATTTTTGTAAATTTATACCCATCCTATTTCAATTTAAAAAACAACGTATGAAAAATATTTCCGCATTTGTCCTGGCCTTTTTGGTTTCTGCAACTTGTTTTGCGCAACTTCAGAAATTGAATACGGGTTTAATGAAAGTTGTAAAAGACGAATCTAATTTTCCGAATGTATATACAGTTCTTGTAAAAGGCGATTGCGGAAAAATGTTTGCAGCGCAAAAAAATTATGGTGTAAAGATTAATTACGTTTATGGTAACATTGCTTCCGTAACCGGGAGCCTGGCCAATCTTGTTTTTCTTTCCAATACATCTATGGTTACAAGAATGGAGTTGCAGGAAAATCAGAAATTGCAGGCGCTCAATGATACCATGCGTAAAAAAAATTATATAAATCCTATTCAATCCGGTCAGGCACCGCTTGCACAGGCTTATGACGGAAAAAATGTTATAATGGGTCTGATCGATTCAGGAATTGATTTTAACGCGCCTGATTTTTTAGATTCATTAGGAAGATCGCGCATACTTTACATCTGGGATCAGAATTATCCGGTTGCAGCAAATACCCCACAACCGTTTAATTATGGACAGGAGTGGGACAGTGTTGCTTTTAACGCAAATACTTGTCCGCATACAGACATGGCGTATTCCGGTCACGGAACACATACCGCGGGTATTGCTGCTGCAACAGGTGGTGCAGGCGGAAGGTTCAGAGGTGTTGCACCAAAAGCAGATATTATAATGGTTGGCTTAGATTTTAATTCTTACGGACCAACAATTGCTGATGCAGCAAATTATATTTTCAGAAAAGCAGATTCTTTAGGAAGACCTTGTGTGATTAATGCAAGTGTAGGCGATTACTACGGTTCTCATGATGGAAAGGATCTGCAAACACAAATTATAGATAGCATGTTGCTTGCAAAACCCGGAAGATTATTTGTTGCTGCTGCGGGTAATTACAGTTATTATCCTTTTCACGTAGGTTATACTTTAAGTACTGACACAAATTTTACGTGGATCAGTAATAACCAACCACAAATTAATTTTCAGTTCTATGCAGATGCTGCAGGATTTTCTACTGCAAAATATTCAATAGGGGTAAACGACCCCAACAATTTGACTTACGAAGGAAATATTGGATTCAAGAATTTTAATTATGCGCTTGGAGTAGTTACAACAGATTCTATTTACTACGGAGGAAACAGAATTGGAATGGTAAATATTTTTGCTGATACAGCAATGGGAGTTTATACGTTGGATATGCTGATCACACCCGATTCTTTAAGTTACGCATGGAGATTTGAAGCAACAGGAAATACAAGAGTAGACGGTTGGAATTTTGATTTTTTAGATGCGGCAAGCGCTCCGCCTGTTGGTTCTTATCCATCTGTAATTTATAATAAAGCAGCAGATACTTTAATGACCATGGTAAGTGGCCCGCAG
>JACMLS010001044.1 GCA_014379485.1 Bacteroidia bacterium
CTGATTGAATTTTCAATGAAGGGTTGTATGAGCATGGCGGGAATCAAAATTGCATCCTGGTCAATCGTTTCATCCAATGTAATTGAAAAAGAAAACTGATCTTTAAAACGTAATGCCTCCAGTTCAATATATAACAACAACGCTTCAATATCTTTTCTTAGCGAGATGTAATCAGACATTGAATTGTCAAGGCTCAGGCGCATAAGCTTAGAAAATTGCGACAGGTATTTTGCTGCATTCCTTTTATCTTCAGTAAGAATAAATGAATAAATTGAATTTAGTGAATTGAAAATAAAATGCGGATTTATTTGCGAGATCAGCGCTTTGTGCCGGTATTCAAGTATCTGTTCTTTTTGTTTATTTATTTTTTTAAGCTGATTTATCCTGTTCAGAAAAATAAGAGAGATAATTAGAATAAGAAGAGAAATTGAGGAGAGCATGAACCACCAGGTTTTCCATACCGGAGGTGAAACGTAAAACGAAAAAGAAACGGGTTTGCTGTTCCAGATTCCATTTTCATTTTTTGCACTTACTTCAAATCTGTATTCTCCGCTGGTTAAAAAAGAAAATTCAACGTGCGTACTTACGGTTTCTCTCCAGTTTGTATCTGAACCGAAAAGCCTGTACCTGTATTCGATGTTTCCTTTTTGCTTATAATCAAGTCCCACAAAATCAATTACAACGTTTTGGTTGTATCCAATCTTTTGCAGGTGCCCAATGGTGCTGCCTGTATAATTTGTGTCGTTTGTATGTACCTTGCTGATCATAACCGGCAACGAATCGTTTTTTTCTTTGCGCTGTTCTAATGAAAAACTAAAAAGTCCCTTGGGTGTAACAAACCACAGTGCTTTTTTAAACACGCATACTTTTTTTATTTCATTCATGGGCAGCCCGTTTGCAATGGTATACGTGTGTATATTAAAAGAATCAGCTTCAAATCTTATTTCGTTTATGCCACTGCTTGATGCCAGCCATAAACTGTTTCCATAAACATCAAGCGATTTCACATTGTCGCTCAATAAACCATCGCGTACAGTAATGTTCTTTGTTTTAGTACCATCCATGATCCATACACCGCGGCCAAGTGTGGCAACTGCAAGTTTGTTTCCGAATTTTTTCATTTCTGAAATTCTAAGAGAGCCAGAAGCATCCAGTTGTGTGTGTATTTTAAATTTTCCGGCTTCATAATATAAAATTCCTTTTGTAGTTCCGGCAAGGACCTGATTTTTATAGGTAATTATTTTTCCAACCTGTATTCCCGCAAGCGTGTCACTAGACTTATAAAGATACAGTGGCCCTGAAGAAAACTTTACCAGAAACCCGTTACCCGCTGCAAGAATCAAAGAGTCGGTAAATAAAAAACAATAAGTGTAAAAATTAGTTTGGCCCGTTTTTTCGTCGGGAAAGAGCTTTTTGAAACTGCCGTTTTTTTCGAAAAGATAAAGGCCGTTACACGATAACAGGATATTGTCGTTATTTGTTTCTAAGGCAGAAACATGACCGTGGGGTAAAGTGAAACTGCTGCAACTATTTTCGGATTCTATCCTATAGAGTTTATCATCATCTACTGCTGCCACCAGAAAAGAATCTGAAGCAAGTAATGCAGATGGAAATTTTCCTTGCAGAAGGCCCGGATATTTTTTTACCTCAATATTGTATTTTGGCCTATAGTAAATTCCTTCGTTTAATGTGCTTACCCACATTCCTCCTGCGTTGTCTTCAAATGCCATTGTTATTGATGTATTCTTAAACAACTCAGTAAATTTTCCCTCAGAAAATGTACTTCCCGGCTCGTATCTGCGCAGCCCCCCGTTCTTCATACACACCCATAATCTTTGTTGCTGGTCTTCAAAAAAACGATATACGTCATCATTAATGGGGTTCATAGAACATTTACCATTGCTACCGGTTTCAATAACAAGGCCGGGCACATAAATAATGCAGTTTCCGTTTTTTCGTTTACACGCAGTTAGATTGTTTAGTAAAAGGGGGTGCTGTTTAAGGGTAAAAGAAGTATCTGTTTTATCGGTTCTGATGGTTATATGGTCATATTTTTTTTTTGAGTTTGTACGGTGCTTTTCTGAATAAAATAAAATATGCCCGTTCACTTCTTCTACCGTGTACTGATTTTCGCATAGTGGTTTAATAGTTTTATAAGAGATTAATTTACCTTGCGGGAGAATTTTTGCTTTTCCCTTACCTATATAACCGAGTAATAATTCATCGTTCTTATTCACTATCATATTTCTGAAAAACTTCCGGTTTCCAAAATATTTTTCAAGGCTATCGTTGTAGCGGTATTTTTCAATATTTGAGGTACTGTAATTATAATACGCGATATTTCCGGAGAATGTAGAGAACCAGATACTGCCTTTTTCGTCTTCAAAAATGTTAAGAACAATGTTATCTGTTAAACCACCTGTCAGGGTAAAATTCTCAAACCTGTAACCGTCATATCTGCTCACACCACCATCAGAAGCGATCCAGATAAATCCTTTTTTATCCTGCATAATATCAAAGATCTCTGAACTCGGAAGCCCGTTCTCTGAAGAGAAATGAATAAAGCCTTCCTGTCCTTTCAGAAAAGCAGAAATAAAAGAGAAATACAGAAGAAGGTATTTGTATCGTAAAACCACAGAACAAATTTAAACTGTTCTGGTAAAGAACACCA
>JACMLS010001045.1 GCA_014379485.1 Bacteroidia bacterium
AATAGGAGCACAGGTTATGTTCGTTAAAAACGACTTGTCGTTGGATAAAAATTATTTCAACGGAAAAATGGGAATTGTAAAAACAATGACCAGCAAAGAAATCTGGGTACACTTTCCAGACGAAGACAAAACTATTGAAGTGGAAAGATACGAATGGCAAAACATCCGGTATACGGTAAACGAGCGAACTAAGGAAATAGAGGAGGAGGTTTTGGGTACCTTTGTACACTATCCTCTAAAACTGGCCTGGGCAATTACAGTGCATAAGAGCCAAGGCTTAACTTTTGACAAAGCTGCGCTCGATGTATCACAAGTTTTCTTACCAGGACAAGCCTATGTGGCATTATCGCGATTGCGCTCCTTAAACGGGCTTGTTTTGCTTTCTCCGCTGCGAATGAATGGCATTTCGAACGATCAGGACGTCATGGAGTATGCCGAGAATAAAGCTTCAGAAGAAGCATTGGCTAACGCCCTAAAGCGGGAAACCAATACTTTTATTCTTAACTACCTCAAAAACAGCTTCGACTGGAATGAGCTGGCGCAGGAGTGGCGCAACCATCAGTTCAGTTACAATGAAGATGCCCACACTTCAGCCAAAGCTACCCATGCCGATTGGGCCAAAAACCAAGCGGGAGTTATTTGGCAATTGCTCGAACCGTCTTCTAAGTTTTTGATGCAATTGGATAAATTGTTCCACAGCGAACAGTTAGAATTCAATCATATTTCGGATCGGATTAATGCCGCATTTCAGTATTTTATGCAGCCGATGGACACGTTGGTGTATGAAATCCTCTGGAAACTAGAAGAAGTAAAACGCCTCAAAAAAGCCAAAGCTTTTTATGACGAACTAATAGTGCTAGACGATTTGCAAACTAAGGCGGTGCTCCAGCTGATGAAAGCTAAATTAATGATGGCCACCTTAGTAAAAGGAGAAACCATTTCGAAGGAGAAACTGACCTCTGCCGAAATCAAGCAATACAAAACCATAAAGGTCGAACGTGTTTTTGAAGATTTTAAAAAAGCGAATATCACATTGATCGAGGACGAAAAGGACGCCGAACGCTACACAGCCAAGAGGGCTGTCAAAAAAGAGAGCAAAAAGACAACGGTGCAGGAAACCTATGAACTGTGGCTGGAAAAGAAAACCATTGCGGAAATTGCGATCATCCGCAAGTTAACGCAGGAAACTATTTTGTCACACCTAACTAAACTAATACAAACTCAAACCATAACGATTAGCGAAGTGATGCCCGAAGATAAAGTAATAGCACTTGCAGCAGCTTTTGCGGGGTATAAAGAAGAATCAGTTGCGCCGTTAAAAGAAAAATATGGCGACACCTTTAGCTGGGAAGAGCTAAGGATGTTTAAGGCGAGTTTGAATCTTTAATAAAAGGGCTGATCATCATAAAACACCTTATTTTACTATACTTTGTAATGCATCCCCTATAAATTTGACCTCTTTTTAAAAAATAGGCAGAAAAACGCTATTAATTAATAACAAAATAAATTAGATTTGTTTTTGTAATCTATTATTACACTAACCATTAAAAAACTAATTTATGTCGAATTTG
>JACMLS010001046.1 GCA_014379485.1 Bacteroidia bacterium
TCAAGCGCTGATCTTCCCCTAGTGCCCGGGCTTGCTATTATGCTTCTTGTTCTGGCATTTTTATTGCTTGGTAACGGTTTAAGGGATGCGGTTGATTCCAAATCTACCAGTAACAATGCAATGATGGGGTAGTTTATCCCCAAAACAATCATTTACCTCAAACCTGTTATTATCAAAAGAATATTGTTTAAAATGTAAAAGATAAATTAGTAATTTTAGTTTTCTTAATACAGAATGCTCACAAAATGTTAAGTTATCTTTACCAAAACAATAAATTTTAATAAAATGAAATTAAATAATTCGCTTTGCTCTTTTTTTGTCTGCTGCCTTTTTTCTGTTACCGTAAAAGCGCAATGGAATACTAATCCGGGTTTAAATACTCCTGTTGCTACTCTTCTTGCGCTTGACCAGGAAAACTTGTCAATTATTTCAGACACAAAAAACGGCGCAATTATTTCCTGGAGCGACCATAGGAACGGGAATCTGGCAGATGTTTATGTTCAGCGTTTAAACTGGTGGGGAAACCCTTTGTGGACTTCCAATGGAGTTCCTGTTTGTGTTTGGCCATCTGATGAGTCAGGAATTGCAATGGTTGAGGATGGTAAAGGAGGAGTAATTCTTGTATGGAATGATGAGAGAACGGGCCCTTCAGATATTTATGCCCAGCGCGTAGATTCTAACGGAGCAGTTTTATGGACTGCAAACGGAGTGTCTGTTTGTTCGAAAGCAAATATTCAAAAAGGCCCCAAATTGCTGGCTGACGGTAATGGCGGTGCAATTATAGTTTGGGAAGATTCTGTTGGCCTTGGGTATGATATTTATGCACAGCAACTCAACTCATCAGGTGTGAAGCAATGGGCTGCAGGCGGCGTTGCAATTTGCACAGCAGTTGGTGCCCAGATCAACCCTAAAATTCAAACAGACAACGGCACAGGTGCAATTATTTGCTGGCAGGATAAAAGAAACGGAAGTGATTATGATATTATGGCGCAGAAAATAAATGCATCAGGAGTTGTACAATGGGCAACTAACGGGGTTTTTGTTGCAAGTCTTACTGGTTCGCAAATAAATCCTAAGATGAGAGCTGATGGAAGCGGGGGAGTTTTTATTGGATGGCAGGATAAAAGAAACGGGTCTGATTATGATGTTTACATTCAGCGATTGAATTCTGCAGGTGTTGGGCAATGGATAAATAACGGAACCGGTGTTTGCGTTGGTGCCGGTTCTCAGAGTGCAATTGATATGAACACAACACCAACACCCGGAGAAATTATTGTTGGATGGAAAGATGACAGGAACGGAAATTATGATATTTACGCACAAAAATTAAATTCAACCGGCGTTGTTCAATGGACAAGCAATGGCGTGGCGGCTACTACTTCTATATCAGACCAGATCAACCCAAATTTAGTTTCTGACGGTTCAGGCGGAACAATTATCGTTTGGCAGGACTCTACTATGGGTACTTCAGATGTTTATAGCCAACGCATAAATTCAGCTGGTGCAAATCAATGGACTGCAAACGGGGTTCAGGTAGGTGTTGCACTGAACGATCAGACCACACCAAAAAATATTCCGGACGGTACGGGCGGTTCTATTTACGCTTTTGAAGACAGGAGATCAGGAACAGGCAAGGATGTTTATGCGCATCGTTTAGATGCAAACGGTTCTGCCGTTGGGATTAATGAAGAATCTAAAAATACATTAAACGTTTCCTGCTTTCCAAATCCTTTCACAAATTCAACAACCATTAAATTTAAAAACCCTTCGTCAGAATTCACTGATCTTATTTCTCTGAAAGTTTTTGACCTTGCCGGAAAAGAAATTGCTGTTTCGTATACAAGATTGCAGGATGGGTTTGTTTTAAACCGTTCATCTTTGCAAAGCGGAACCTATTTTTTCAGCCTTGTTGCAGATAAAATGGTAATGGGCACAGGAAAAATTTTAATTTTGGATTGATAATTAATAAAATTTCAAAATGAAAAGAATAATTTTCTCATCGGTTTTCATTCTTGTTTTAATGATCGGATCTTTTTCTTGCAAAAAACCGGCGGGTTCGGGTGGAAATTCTTCTTTGAACGGAAAGATCTGGGTGCGTAAAAACCTGGGCGCAGAACAATATGCTGGGTATGATGAAGATGTTTATATTATTTACGGAGACGATATTGGTTTTAGTGACCGTACAAGAGCAGGTTATGATGGTAAGTACGAATTTAAATATCTTAGAAAGGGAAAATATAAAATTTACGCATATAGTATAGACAGCACTTTCTCAACTACCGCTAAACAGGCAAGAATACAGGAGGTTGAAATTACCGATAAGAAACAAGCAATAGAAGTTCCTGTAATAATTATCAATAAATAATCTATAACATCAGTAAAAATAATTTCAAATGAAAACGGCTATCTTTTCTTCTGTTTTTTTTCTCTTTGTTTTTTCTCTTTTCTCACAGAGCAAAAAAGAAATTAAAAAATACAAGATCAAATCCACTTCTGTACAGGTTACTGAAAATGGTAAGACATTGAGCGATGGAAAAAAGGTTTATTATTCTGATGGCGAAGTTTCAGAGGAAACAACTAATAATGATGATGGCACCCTTAAAAAAAGAACCACTTTTAAATACAATGAAAAAGGAGATGTGACCGAAGAAGTGGAGTACGACGCTAAAAATGCACTGACAGAAAAAAAAGTTACTACGTACAACCTGCTTGGCGAAAAAGAATTTGAAATGGTATACGATTCAAAAAACAGCTTGGTTAAAAAACATCAATACATATATGATAAGAAAGGGTTGAAAACAGAGAGAAAAACTTTTGACGGTGCAGGTAAGCAGATCTCTTCCAGAAAATTTATTTACGAATTTAAATAATGGGATTTTTAGAAGTACTAAATAAGTTTGAAAAAATTACCCTCGAAGAAATGGACGGGGTAAAACTGATGGATCGTACAGACACTAAATACTCTTTTCGAGAAGATCAGCTGGCAGATAATTTAAGTAAGGTTTCATACACGTATAAAGTACTTGAGATAAAAGATAAAAGAATTGCGGCTTACCACACACTTTATTACGATACCGAAGAACTGGATCTTTATTTAAAACACCACAACGGAATTTTAAACAGGTACAAGATCCGCCACCGCACTTACGTTGATTCTAACCTTGGTTTTCTGGAAGTAAAATTTAAAAACAATAAAGGAAGAACCGTAAAGACCCGCATAAAAAAAAGAGATGTTCCTTTTACTTTTGAAAATGAAGCAGAAAAATTTTTAATCGGCGAACTTCCTTTTGCACCCCACACACTTGTTCCTACAGTATGGGTAAATTATAACCGCATTACACTCGTTAGTAAAAACTCTCCTGAACGTCTTACCATTGATACCGGCCTTACTTTTATTAAGAACAATGAAACTGTAAAAATGGAAAACCTTGTTATTGCTGAGGTGAAACAGGATAAAAAGCAAAATTCTGTTTTTATAAGGAAAATGAAAGACCTTCATATTATTGAAGGCGGAATCAGTAAATACTGTCTGGCCATTGCCAAAACAACAGAAGAGGTAAAAAAGAATACCTTTAAACCAAAATTAATCACGCTTCAAAAAATTTTAAATTATGTACCTGTTACAAGTATTAAATAATACCGTTTCAAGCGAGACTCTGGTTGGTTTCAGTGAAATTTTCACCAAGCTCAGTCTTCGGATTGTTATTGATGTACTGGCAATTTTTATACTCGTCAGGCTTATTTACTATAAGATTTACAAGCAACGTGAGTACTTTTTTACTTTTTTTATTTTTAACCTGATCATATTTTTCATGTGCTTTTTCCTCAACAAAGTAGAGTTGAGCATGGGTGCAGCCTTTGGTCTTTTCGCTGTATTCAGCATGTTGAGATACCGTACAGAAGATATTAGTATTAAGGATATGACTTATCTCTTTCTTGTTATTGCCATCGGTTTAATTTGTGCGGTAATGCCAGACCCGGCAGAAATCGCAAAGTATCACCTCGACAAAATAGGAGTTAAGAAAGGTGATGTGAATGAGATTCTGAAATCTGGCGCGGCTACAGAAGCTGCAAGAAGAACACAGTATCTGTATGAATTTCTTTTTGTTGGTTCCGTTAACGCATTTATTCTTTTGATCACCTGGTTAATGGAAACCAATATTCTTATGAAACGTGAGCTGGCAAAAACGATTATGTATGAGAATATTGAGTTGATAAAACCAGAGCGCGAAAAAGAATTGCTTGAGAATCTTAAAGAACGTACCGGTTTGCATATTCACAGGTACGCCATTTTAAAAATTGATTTTTTGCGCGACATGGCTACTTTAAAGATCTATTATCACGAAAATAAAAACGGAAAAGGAAACGTTAGGGCAGAATAAATCTTGTGAAAATGAAGAGAAATAATTTTCTGATTTTCTTTTTCTTTCCCCTGTTATTCCTCGGGCAATACAACGACGCTGGTTTGTGGTTGAATGCCAATGTAGAAAAAAAACTGCTTAAGGATCTCAGCGTTTCTTTTAATCCCACAGTTAGATTCAACGAAAACGTTACAGAACTTGGGCAATGGTTTTTAGACCAGGGACTTTCTTATAAACTAAATAAGCGCTTGCGTGTTTCTGTAAATTATCGTTATTCTCAAAAAAGAAAATTAGATGATACCTACGCTAACCGGCATCGTTTTTACGCCGACCTTACTTATAAAATGAAGCTGGGAAAAATTGCCTTGAGTTACAGGCTACGCGGCCAGGATCAGTACGCTGAAATTTACAGCAGGGAAAAAGGGCGCACTCCCTCAATGGCAATCAGAAACAAACTCCAGGCAAAATACGCTAGCGACACAAAATTTGAGCCTTTTTTAAGTGCAGAGCTCTGGTACGGAATAACAAATAAGATCAGCCAATTCAATAATGTAAGGGTGGTGGGCGGAACGGATTATGAGTTGAATAAATACAGCAGCATAACACTGTCTTATATTTTCCAGAAAGAATTTGCAGTAAAAAATCCGGAAACAGATTTTATTTTTTCTTTAGGATACAATTATTCTTTTTGAGAAGCTGTATTAAAAAATTCTTTCGCATACAAAGGCTCAGCGTATGCAATATTCTCAAAATCTTTTTTTCTGAATTTTTCGTAACTCAGTTTTTCCATCCATTTTGCAGAAGGAAGAATGCTCTCAACGAATTTTGGTTGTGGTAATTTATTCAGAAAATTTTTGCTTTTTTCTAATCCCGAACCAAAAAAGATTGTGGAGGAATATTTTCTCCAGTCTGCCACAGATTCGTCTGTAATTATTTTGCAATCTGTTTTTTCAATTTCGTTTAACTGATCATCGAAGACAGAAAAATAAGCTTCCATTCTTCTTGCATCAACCAACGGTATAAGAACATCTCCGCTTTTCATTTCCGTTATTTCTTTCACCCCCGCACTCATGGCCTGCAACGATGCAATGCCTATCAGTGGTTTATTGAGCGCATAACACAATCCTTTTGCAGTGCTCATGCCTATTCTTAAGCCGGTATAAGAACCCGGGCCAATACCAACCGCAATTGCATCGAGTCGGGAGGCCTGAATGTTTCCACTCTTTAAAACATCTTCAATAAATAAATGCAGATTTTCTGCGTGGGTAAAACCGTTGTTCTCTTCTTTCAGAAAAATTGTTTGGCCGTTAAGACTTAGTGAGACAGAACAGACTGTGGAGGAACTTTCGATATTTAAAATAAAAATTTCCAGGAAAAAATTATTTCGAAAATGACTTTGTAAATAATTCTTCTTTTTTAACTACCGTTACTTTACTTCCTTCTTTCAACTCTTTAGAAATAGCAGAGTAGGGGGCAGCAACCACCTGGTCGTTTTTTGTAAGGCCGCTGAGTACCTGTATAAAATTATTGTCCTGTATGCCCGTTTTTACTTTAACTAATTTCACCACATTATCATTCACAACAAAAACAACTTCTTCAGGTTTCAGTTCATCTTTTTTATTTTCCTGTTTCTCAAGATTATCATTTTTTACTTCAAGGTCACCTGATTTTTGCGGTTCATCTTTTGCAATTTTACTTGAATCTATGCGCGTTGTAACGGCCATAATTGGAATAGAAAGGGCATTGCTAACCGTTTTGGTCTGAATCTCTACAGCCGCACTCATTCCGGGACGAAAAGGTGCAGGATTATTTTCAGTGATCAGATCCTTATACGATTCCTGCAAGATGCGGATCTTTACCGTAAAATTTGTAACCTGGTCAACCCCTAAGCCGGTAGTGCTGTTTGCAGAGTTTGCAATTTCAGTAACAATGCCTTTAAATTTTCTATCTGAATAAGCATCTACTTCAATAATGGTAATATCTTTTAAATGTACACGCACAATATCATTTTCGTTTACCTCTACACTCACTTCCATTTCGTTTAAATTGGCAAGGCGCATAATTTCTGTTCCTTCCATAGTTGCGGTTCCCACAACACGCTCGCCTTTTTCTTTGTTCAGTTTAGAAACGGTTCCGTCTACAGGCGCATAAATATAAGTCTTGCTTAAATTAGTGTTTGCTTCTCTTAAGGATGCTTCTGCACTTTTAATGTTGAACTCTGAACCCTTTGCACTTTCTTCGGCAGCTTTTAAATTTGCTTTGGCAGATTCGTATTGCGCTTTTGCTGCGTCAAACTCCTGTGCAGAAACTGCGTTCTGATCAAATAATTTTTTGCTGCGGTTAAAATTTGCTTCTGCATTTAAAAAATTTGCCTTTGCCTGTTCTATAATTGCTACAGCGTTCAACGATCCTGCTTTGGTGCTGTTAACTGTTGCACTCATTTTTTCTAAAGCAGACTCATAAATATCAGGTTTAATTCTGCAAAGCAAATCTCCTTTTTTTATCCGGTCGCCTTCCTTAACATTCAGCTCAACTATTTCTCCTGAAACGTCAGAAGAAATTTTCAATTCCACTTCAGGCTGAATTTTTCCGTTAGCCGTAACCACTTCAATAATTTCTCTTTCCTTAGGTTGTTCACCACTCACCCTGCTTTCTTCACCAGCTCCGCAACTTTTCAACGAAAGTGTAACCGCCAAA
>JACMLS010000108.1 GCA_014379485.1 Bacteroidia bacterium
AACCGTTATTTTTTAGCAGGCGATACTACTAATGGAAAAATGTTTTATGAAGGGATTGATTGGAAAAAAGCATTGAATCCGCAGTTGCAACTCAGTAACGATGAAAGGTCAGAAAGTTATAAAATGCTTTTTAAATCACTTGCAATAAACTTTGCTCTTGCCAGTAATTTTCCGGAAACTTTTAAATTAATTAAAGGCCTTAAGGAAGGGTATTTCAGGCGGAATTTATTAATTGATATTGTTGGTGAGTTGCAGGAAAAAGAAAAAGAAGAAAATTGTTTTATGTTTTTAGATAGCCTTTATAAAGAAATAGATTTTAAGCCAAAGTATGGATTAAAATTAATAAGGTTGAATGCGAGATTCGGAACACAATCCATGTTTGATATTTCTCTGAAGCTGATAAAGGATGCTCCCGATAAAAAGAAGCCAAGGGCTTTGCAGAATTTTATACGCGGGGTAGCAATGAACGGATATTACTATAAAGCTTTTAATTATGTTCCCGATTACGTTTCCTCTTCAAATGAGTTGGAATTGTATACCGAGATCCTTAAAGTTGAAGCACACAACATTTCTGTAAATAAAGTGAAATCTGTCAAAAATTTTATTGACCCCTATTCCAATTATGAATCCTCTGCAGCATTTGAAGGTAGTCTCTGGACCTCCGGAGACATGGAAGATGCCGAAGGAGGAAATATTTTTGTAAGGCTTGGATTAGAAGAAGAGTAATTTGAACTTTTAGAAATT
This sequence comes from Bacteroidia bacterium, assembly GCA_014379485.1. Taxonomy (GTDB): domain Bacteria; phylum Bacteroidota; class Bacteroidia; order B-17B0; family Aurantibacillaceae; genus AM-1111. The sequence continues at coordinate 745 of JACMLS010000108.1, forward strand.
TTGACAATGAAAGCATTATCAAATATCCGTTATATTCTTTTTGCTGTTTCCCTGCTCGGGTTGTTCGCCAATTTTGCACAGAACGAGTATGGGCTTGATATGCTTTTTTATTCTGATGTGTTTATTGCTTTTATTTTCTTTATTGAAGCTTTTGTTTATTGCAGCAGGGCCTGGAAAAGCGGTAAGATCAAAGCATTATTTATTTTGTCGAATCATTTTTTAGTGGGCTGCATTTTTCTCGGCTTATTTTTCAGGCACATGCATTGGGGAGGGGCAGGATTGCTGATGGTTTTTTCTACTTTGTTTTTACTTATTCAATACTTAGTGTATTCTGCAAGGATTTTTGTTAAGGAATCAAAAAAAGGAATGGCACTTTCTTTTATACTTTTTCTTTTTGTAATGGCCACCATTTGTTCTTTGCTTGGAGTGGTATTTAAAAACATGCATTGGCCCGGAGCAAGTCTTTTGCTGATCCTTTCGGGAATATTGTGCCTGTTTTTCCTTCCTTTTATCTTTACAAAAATAAAATACAAATACAACGGAGAGTTAATTACATTAAAAGCCAGGCTGGCAAAATTATCCGGTAAAACGGTAATGATATTTTGTTATTTCGGATTTTGGGGAATTTATTCACTTTGCGTTTCTTATGGAATTGTACCGGGGTTTTATAATCTTTCAAGGCCGCCTGCCGCAGTCAAACTTGATGATGCAAGAGCCAACGACCGTTCTGAAACGTATTGGGTGAATTACGAAAGTTTTCTTGAGGGACGGCGTGAAGCGGAAGAAAACGAAGGGAACCTGAAGGCGGGTGATGATGATTCCAAAGAGAAAGTAAGCGTCGAATTTTAATGATCAGCATTTTAGTTTCCATAATCATTGTTATAGTGGCAGTTTCTGTGTGTCTCTTTATGTTTCAATATAAAAAAACCTCAGGTGAAAAAGAATTGTTACGAGAACAGAAAGAAACGGCGCTCAAAGAACTGAATGAGCTTAAAGGAATAGTGCCGGCGCAACTGGAAGAAAAAGAGAAAACAGAAGCTGAAAAGAAAAAGGCCGAAGAGAAGAATAAAAAACTTTGGGCAATGAGCGAGGCCGTTTACAAAGAGAAGGCCAAAGTTGATGAGGCAAATGAATTACTGAAGCAGGATAAAGAAACACTCACCAAAGAAAAAGAAAAACTTGAAGTTGATAAAAAGAAGGTAGATGAGAAAGTAAAAAAACTCTGGAGCCAGAGTGTGGCCATTCACAAAGAAAAAGAACGCATTAACGAACTAAAACTGGAGATTGAACAAAAACACAAAGAAATAATTGACAGCGTAAATTATGCTAAAAGAATCCAGGAAGCAATTCTTCCTGATAAGGATCTCATCTTTTCTCATTTGCCACATTCTTTTATTTTGTTTAAACCCCGCGATATTGTAAGCGGAGATTTTTACTGGTTCTCGCACAAAAACGGAATAAGTATTATTGCTGCTGTTGACTGCACGGGCCATGGTGTTCCAGGTGCTTTCATGAGCATGATCGGAAATACCTTACTAAACGAGATCGTAAATGAAAAGGGACATACGGACCCCGGGCAAATTCTTTTTTATTTAAATGAAGAAGTGAATTTTGCTTTGAAGCAGGGCAGACAGGATTCTGAGTCGCGAGACGGTATGGATGTGGCGCTTTGTTGTTTTGATTATGGAAAAATGGAAATGAGTTATGCCGGAGCAAACCGCCCGCTTTATTTTATTAAAGGGAATGAGTTGTTGGAAACCAAAGCAAGTAAATTTCCGATTGGGGGTGCGGTGTATGATACACCCAAGAAATTTGTCACAACTACTTTTCCAATTGCAGCATTTGAAAGTTTTTATATTGCAACAGATGGCTTTGCAGACCAGTTTGGTATGAACGAAAAGAAATTAATGACAAAGAACTTTAAGGAGCAGCTCATCCTCATTCAGGAAAAAAGAATGAGCGAACAAAGAGCTCACTTAAATGATTTTATTGATAACTGGAAAGGCACAACGGAACAGACAGATGATATTCTTGTGATTGGTGTGAGGGTGTAATTTTACGTAGCGTCTCAGCGTCTTAGCGAGAAAAAAAAGAGTGTTACTTCCTGCAGATATATAACTTCTCGTCTTTTGGTAAACGATAGCGCTCAACCAATTCAGCAGATAGTTCTTTTGTATAATCTACGGTTTCAATTTTAAATCCGGCTTCTTTCAATCGTTCAGGATAATCTAAACCGAATAAACGAACGTGATCTTTTTGCCAGAAATGTTTTTCGCGCTCTTCTTCTGTAACGATCGATTTGTCTTCGTAAGTTTTTTCGCGGGTAATATCCTGCGGCACCTGAAAGATTCCCCAGCCGCCCGGTTTCATTACACGGTACAACTCGCGCATACATTGCCTGTCATCTTCTACATGCTCTAAAACGTGGTTGCAAAAAACAACATCAAACTCATTGTCTTTAAAAGGCGCTTTGTGCAGATCCATGTGCACATCTGCAATGGGCGAGTTAAGGTCTGCTGTTACGTATTCAAGATTTTCTTGTTTGCGAAAAAGTTTATAGAAACATTGCTCAGGTGCAACATGCAGTAGTTTTAAT
>JACMLS010001047.1 GCA_014379485.1 Bacteroidia bacterium
ACCCGGCAAAAACAAAAATTGCTGACTGTAGTACCATTGCAGAAAAAACTGAGCTGAGTGATGATGATGTGCTGAAAAAACAGATAGCCATTATGCAGGGCGAACAATTCATTAAAGAAAAAATTACGGGTAAAGGAATTAAAATAGGCGTACTTGATATTGGTTTTGGCGGTTATAAAAAAACAAAAGAACTGAAACATCTTTTTACCAATGGAAATATTAAGGCTACAAAGAATTTTGCAAGCGGTGGCATAGAACTGAGTACACTTAAAACGCACGGAACAGAAGTGCTGAGTTGCATAGCAGGCATATCAGACTCTGTGAACATGGGCCTTGCAACAGAAGCAGATTTTTACCTGGCCACTTACCACAGGGTTTCTGAAATGGTAGAAGCACTTGAGTGGTTTCAGGATAACGGAATACAGATCTTAAACAACAGTACAAAAATAGATTTCAGTTATTACGAAAAAGAAAACCTTACCGGCGAAGATATTCTTGCATCACGAGCAATTGCAAAAGCTGCGAAATCAGGAATATTAGTTTTTTCGAGCGCGGGTAATGAAGGAGATAATTCGTGGCGCTCACTTGTTGCACCCGCAGATGCAAAAGGAATTATTTCAGTGGGTGCTATCTCACCTGAAACTGAACTGAGAAGCGATTTCAGTTCACTGGGACCTACTTTTGATAAACGTCTGAAGCCCGAACTTTGCGCCATTGGAGAAACCATTGTAGCCAGCGAAAAAAAGACGAGCAGAGAAAACGGAACTTCTTTTGCCACACCTTTGCTTTCTGGTTTTGCGGCCTGTGCACTTCAATTAAATCCCACACTTACAAAAGATCAGTTATACGATCACTTACTTAAGTCTGCAAACCTTTACCCCTACTTTGATTATGCACATGGTTACGGAGTTCCGAAAGCAGGTTATTTTTTTAAACTAAAAAAAGCCGGAGATACTTTACTGCGCGGAGAAGAAAATTTTGCCTTTACTAAACCGGAGCCAAAAGCTGTAAGCCCTATTGAAAAAACAGAACGCAACGATACAATCTTTTTTTATTTGAAAAAAGGATCGCTGCAGGCTCAGAAAGAAGACGAAAAGGAATATTCACGTTTATTCGGTTCGCAAATACTTTTTATGGACGAAAAAATGAAACGCGAAGGAAAATTCTATGATAAGGCATCTTTAGCTGAACAGAAAGGAAAAAACTATGTGTATTACCACATAGCAGATGAAACAGGCTTTCTTAAAAAATATTCGGTTATTTTATTAGAAACAGAAAATATTTTTTATGTAACAAAAAAATCCCTGAAACCAGGTTACATTATCAGAGTTCATTATAACGGTTTTACTTTAGAGCAGAAATTCTGATGCGTCGAAAAAAAATATTTCTTTTTGTTTTTTTCCTTTCCGGAATCTTTCTTTTTTCGCAAAAACTGATCTTCGAAGAGTTTCCGCAAAAAATTCTTGAACCACCTGTTTACGGAATTAAGGGAAAACATTTTGTATATTTTTTTAACGAAGGAAGTTTTTTATTAGGACCCGGCGGAGCGGACAGTATAAAAACACATGCTTTTCTCTCCTCAAGTTATGCTTTGGGATTGCGCTACAATTTAAAACTTTCCAAAAAAATAAACTGGGTAAACGATTTCGCTTACCGCATAAAATCTTTTAACATCAAACAAAATAACAACCGCTTTCCCGATACGCTCACGTACAAAAAAGAAAAATTGAATTTTAATCAGCTCTGTCTTTCAAGCGCCATACGTTTTATTTACGGAAAAAAAAGGCGCTACTTTGGAAAGTACATTGACATTGGCGCAACTGCTGCCTGGAATTTCAACACAACCCGCTATCTGAAACAGGAACTGGAAAACACAGACCCCACATTCAAAAAACAAATTGCAAAAATTCATCAAAGAGATCTTTCTTATGTAAATTCCTTTGAAGCGGACGCATTCATTGCTTTTGGATTTGAAAAAGTGCAACTTAAATTGCAGTACCGTTTAACAGATTGTTTTACAAAATACAACGGAATTAAATTACCTGAACTACCACGCCTGATGGTGGGATTAAATTTTAAATTTGTGAGTGTAGAAAAACCTGACGGCTGGTAAACGACTTTCAAAAAACAACTGAGAAGCATAGAAACAATAGAATTTACTTTCTATTGTGCTCTATTGTTTCTATTGTGGTTAAGAACTTCGGAAATCACTCCCTCACAAATCTCTTAACTAGCAGCGCATCTCCCACCTGAATTTTCATCAGGTAAATTCCTGCAGAAATCCCGTTAAGGTCCAATCTGAAATTTTTATTTCCTGCAGAAAGATTTTTATCGTTCATCCACACAATTTCTCTTCCGGAAACATCCAGTAAAGAAATTTTCAAATCTCCGGCTTTGTTCGATCTGAATTTAACATCCACAAAATCTTTTGCAGGCACAGGCATTAAAATAAGGCCGGCAAGATTTTCATTTGTAGTGATAGCAGTTGAAATAGTATCTACTAAAATTCCGTTGCTTGAAGTTACAGCAGAAAACAATCCTGCCCCGTCTTCAGATTTAATATTAAAGTAATACAACTGGCCTTGCGTTAAACTCAAACCATTTACTGCAACAATTGTATTTCCCCAATTACTTGTCCATGCAATTACAGAACTATCTCCAGGAGCAATTCCAACAGAATACCAGTAACGAGAAATTGCTGAGTTTGGATCAACAGAATTTGTCCAGTTGGCTGCAAGTGTAGTGGTAACATTGGTTACACTTTCATCAGCTCCCAATCCATCATTAATCGTGTCAACGTCAGAAGGGTTTGTCCAGTCAATATTCACCATATCATTATTAATTGCAGAAAGATTTCCTGAACTGTCGTTTACAATAGTTTTTATTTTGCAGGCGGGTGTTGCCGGATCAGGATTTTGGTAACGCACATCGTTAGTTAAACCAGGGCCAACAGAAACCAAGGCGCTTGCGTTTCGTGATCTATAAATTTTCAGTTCATCTACCTGCATACTTGCATTGCCGCTGCGGAAAGAAATATAATCTCCGTTAGAAATAGGAGACGGATCTGTATATGTTCCTGCAATTAAATTATTCTGATACACATCAATTTTTCCGGTAATACGATCGTAAATAACTTTGTAGTCATACAAAGTTCCGGCAGTAACCGTCATCGGAACATCTAAAACAGGAGACCCAAAAACATTATTCACCACTTTATAGATCTGCAGTTTTGAATTGTCTACACGAAACCAAACAAAATAAGAATTTCCCCGGTTCGTACTATCAGGCGCATCGCAAAAAAAATGAAATCCTGCACGGCGGTTTGTTCCCGCTCCGTTAATTGCCATTGTAAAATGATACAAATACCTGTTAGATAAATTTTGATTTAATGCAGCGTAAATATTTGTGTTACTCAGCACCTCATCTGTTTGCTCTATTCGCTGAGAGTTAATTCCCCATGTACCGGTAGATTGTGTCCACTCTGAATGTATTGCTGCATCAAAATTATCTGAGAAAAAGCCGTGCGTGTAATTCCCTCTCCATTCTGTACCATCATAATCCAGCACCTGATAAAAACTTTTTTCAAGACCGCTCCCGCCAGCGTTATCAGCATCTGTAAATGTTGCTGTAAAATTTTGCGTTTCCCATGCGTTGGGGTTGGTAACAAAGGTGGTGGGTGCAACATTATCTGCTGTTGGCGGTGGTGTTGCATTGCTTGTAAAATTTGCAGCCCAGCCCGGATTTACTGTAGAACAATCGCTTCTGAAATCAATAAGTAAATTTGAACCGGTTGATGTAATTGTACCTGGGCCATTTGTACTTGTATAACGCGCAATGAGCGGGTCATTAACCGTACCGCCGTCATACACATACATATAATCCCAATTTGCCTCCAGATCGAACTGAGTAAAATTTACAGTAAGATTTGTTGCGCCTGTTGGTTGTAAAAGAATTACATTTCTTTCGTCGTCCGTGTAATTACCGGTTGGCCCGCCTGAATCATAAAAAGTTCCGCTTGCTGTTGTAATCGTATTTATTGTTGGATTGTTATTGATCATGGTATAAAATTTATACCAGTTCCAATATGGTCCGGGATCATTATGATTTTGACCCGGATAATGCTGATGACCTTTTATTTTTACGCAGCCCCCAAGCGTACAGATACCGGTGCAGCTGGGCCCGTTATAGCAACGCAAAGGATTTATTCCATAACCGCTATTGCAAATGTCTCTGCA
>JACMLS010000109.1 GCA_014379485.1 Bacteroidia bacterium
GTTCAATGCCGTACTGGCAACTTTCTATACACCTTACAATTTCGCCCATTAATTTTTGTGCAGTTTTGCCGTGCCCGCTTATTAATTTCTGGCAATGCTTATAATAGCTCTGCGCCTTTTCATATTTTCCGTAAAAATGCAGGCACTTGGCGTAGTAAAAAAACAACTCTTCAATGGTATCTTTTTTTGAAAGCGTCATGGCTTTTAAAATGCAAGGCTGGCCGTGTTGCAGGTCGTTTAAAAATTCAACATACAATTCGCCCAGGTCATAATTAGCGTTGTAATTATCAGGATCTGTTTTTAAAACTTCGAGATAAATTTTTTCTGCATCGCGGTATTTGCCCGATTCAATTAAAGATTCTGCCTTTCTGATCTTTGCTTTTTGGGCAAAAGCAAATGAGCATATAAACAAGAATGCTGTTAAAATAAAAATATGCTTTACCTGTTTCATTGCGTAGTAAAGATAAGCGATAAGCGGATTTGAATACGTTAAATTATTTAGAAAAAATCCGCATAAACAAAAAAGGGGAGCCGTCCCGATAATTTATCGGACGGTTAAAAAAAGAGATAATTTCCTATTTTCCGGATTTTTTTGCGGGTGTTTTTTTGCCTGCGGCGGGCTTCTTTTTTTCTGGTTTTGGCTTAGGTACAGGAACTGCTTCTACACCTATTACTTTAAAATCTACCCGGCGGTTTAACTGGTATTGGCGTTCAAGGCAATCTTTATTATCTCCACAATTATTTACCAGCTGGCCTTCTTTTCCCATATTTATAACGGCGAGAATGCGTTTTTTACCAATTCCTTTTTTGCCGAGATAGGTAATTACAGCCTGCGCTCTTTTTTGCGATAACTTAAGGTTATAATCGCTTGACGCGCGCGAATCTGTGTGTGCTGTTATTTTTATTACAATTTTGGTATTTACTTTAAGCCTGCCAATATTAACATCCATAGCGGTCATTGCGTCTTTTCTGAGATTGGATTTATTCAGGTCAAAATAAATAGTATCCAGCGCAATTTTAAAATACTGTAACTGGGTGGTGTCAATTTTCTTTGTATCCACCGTTCCTGTAATAGAAATTTTAGACTCATCTTTATTAAAAACGGGTTCAATTTTTACAATGTCTTTTCGGGGCCGTTCAATTACCTGGATCTTGCGTGAGTAGCAATAGTTCTCGCGCGTAACAAGCGAATCTGAAAACACAATTACAAAAAGGGTAGCATCATACGTTCCGTTTTTTCTGAAGTAATGAAAAAACCTTGAACTATCTGTTGGCATTACACTGTCGTTTATCTTCCAGTAAAAATGGTACGGATATTCGTTTTTAAACTGGCTTACGCCCGCATCAAGCAAAGCCAATTCATTTACATAAACTGTATCGGGCGCTTTAAAAAACACATTACTTGGTCTTTTCTGGTTGTTTTTTTCCATGCACGATTTCCAGGCAGGCTTATCCATTTCATAGAATTGATAAATATCCATATCTCCATAACCGCCTTTTCTTGAAGAGGCAAAATAACCGGTGGTCTGATCTCTGCTTATAGAAAAATAAATATCGTCGTTTGGCGAGTTGATTGGCGGTTCTAAATTTACTGGTTTAGAAAATTCTGTGCCGTTAAACTCAGAAACGTAAATATCATAACCACCATAACCTGAAAGGCCTTTGGAAGAAAAATACAGTTGCTTACCATCGTGAGAAAAATACGCGCCATCTTCATTTTCGGGGGTATTAACATTGGTACTTAAATTTTCAGGTTCTCCCCAACTTCCATCAGCCTGCAGTTTACTCATATAAAGATCCAAACCACCAATTCCCCCGGTTTTATTGCTCGAAAAAACAAGCATTTTTCCATCGGGCGACATTGTTGCGTGGGGTTCATAAGAATCTGCCACGTTTATCATGGCGGGTAAACGCTCAGGTTTGGTCCATAGTACACCTGACCACTCTGAAACATACAAGCCATTATCTTTATAGAAAAAAAGTTTTTTTCCATCGGTGGTCATAGAAACCACCGCATCATGGTCTGCAGAATTGGCGTACACATCCATTATGGGATTTGGCCCGTCCAGATCAACGGCCTGTAAAAATTTGCCCTGGTTTTTTTCAGAATAATAAATGTCTTCAAAATATTTATTATCGTAAACGTCTTTACTTCTGCCCACATTATCTGGCCGCCTTGTAGTAAACAGCATGTAATTGCCTGCGGAATCTACCACCGGGGCGTAATCCGGATAATGGGTATTAATCTCTGGCCCTAAATGCTTTATCCTGAATTTTTTGTTTTTCACTTTAATATTGTAATCAGAGCCAACTTTACAGTTCTCAATGTACTTTTCAATCTGAATCCGCAGGATCTTTCCATCGGCATCGTCATTTACATAATTTAATGAGTGTTTGAATAAATTAATGGCTAACTCGTATTTACCGTTGTGCAGGCGGCATTTGGCCAAAGAAAACATTAGCTCGGGCTGTGTGTCTTTTTTTGTAAGACGGTAAGCTGCTTCCAGGTACGGCAAGGCTGCATCTTCATCATAAATATACTCTTCAAACAAAATACCAAGCCCAAGATTAGTGTCAAAATCTGTGCTGTCTTTTTTATAGAGTTTTAAATATTTTTGAATAGCGCTTTCATATTTTCCCTCAGCCACCATAATTTCGGCATGCTTAAGTTTTATTCCACTCTGCGAAATACCTTTCTGGATAAATAGAAAAACAAGGAGAAACGGAAGAATTGCAATGCGTTTACGGATGTTTGCCATGTCAATTTTAAAGAAGTGTAAATATATAAAAATCGGTAGAAAAAAAAGCTTTTGCAGCCCCCGATAATTGTCTTTTTTTTTCCTATTTTGGGGTTTTAGCTTCTTCCATTGACAACTAATAACAAGCAATTAAAAGAGTTTCTTGATCTGAAAACGGAGCAATTCAATTCGGCTTCGTTTATTGAGCACGATCCGGTTTCCATACCGCATCGTTTTTCTAAAAAAGAAGACATTGAGATTGCGGCATTCCTGGCTTCTATTATAGCCTGGGGCCAACGAAAAACCATTATTACCAACGGAAACAAACTGATGCAGCTAATGGATGAGGCACCGCATGATTTTATTGTAAACTTTACGGCCAAAGACCTTAAACCGTTCGAAAAATTTGTACACCGTACTTTTAACGGAACTGATTGTGCTTTTTTTATGAAGAGCCTCAAGAATATTTACAAAAACCCGGGCGGACTGGAAAATGCATTTTGCAGCGACCAACATTTTAAAGGAGAAAACGTGGGTGAGGCAATTATCGCGTTCAGAAAAAACTTTTTTGCGGTCAAACATCCAGGCCGCACTAAAAAACATATTTCAGATCCTTCAAAAAACTCAAGCGCCAAAAGATTGTGTATGTATTTAAGGTGGATGGTGCGTAAAGATAATTGCGGAGTTGATTTTGGTTTGTGGAAAAAAATAAAACCCGCACAACTTTGCCTGCCGCTTGATGTGCATACAGGAAACGTAAGCCGCCAGCTAAAATTATTACTTAGAAAACAAAACGACTGGCAGGCTGTTGAAGAAATAACAAACGCGTTAAAAAAATTCGACCCTGTTGATCCGGTTAAATACGATTTTGCTTTGTGTGGGATTGGGGTTTCAGGAGGTCTTTAATGTAAGAAAGTTTGTGGTCAGGTTTTCAGTTTACTCCCGATAGCTATCGGGAGTAAACCGAAAACTTTTTACGTTAAACTTTTTTTTGTGGGGAGAAACTCAGTCGTATAAACCGTTTTAATTCTTTTACAGAGAGATCGGGCTCTTCGAGAAAACCCATATGTCCGGAATTTTGAAGAATAGTTATCTTTTTATTTTTTATCATTTCGCTTTGTTCCACCAGGTCTGTTTCATTTAATACAGTGTCGTGTTTGCCTATTACCATCATAATGGGGTATCTGGCGTAGTGCAAAATAATATCGCGGTGTGGGCGGGCTTTCATTCCTTCAAGCGCCGCAACAATTCCGCGCCGGCTGGTTTTTTTTGCAATTTCTTTGGCGAAGGAAATAATTTCTGTTGATTGATGATTGCGCGCTGAAAATAAATTTGTAATTGTTTCTTTAATGTAAAGGTTGTGATTGGATTTAACGGCTTTAATAGCCCTGTCACGATCTCTCTTCTTTTGCTCCGAATCTGCAA
>JACMLS010001048.1 GCA_014379485.1 Bacteroidia bacterium
CAAAAAACGCCACTCTTTCGAGCTTTTTCTAAAATCAAATTCAGCCATGCTTTTCAATGTTAAGTTTTCACTTTCGCCAAAAACTTAACATTGCTGTATTATTTTAATAGTTTACATTTACTTAACATTAAATTAATGCTAAAATAGTGATAAATTAAAATATTAAAAATGGAAGAGAATAAGCAATCCGACAATATTAGTCAAGAAGAAAAGAAGGCAGAAACTAAAACCATTCCATCAGCTCCAAAAAAAGCAGCTGTTGCCCGAAAATCTCCTGTAAGGAAACCAACGGTTAAAAAGGAAATTGGGACTATAACTGTCCCGTCAACTGTCCCGTCTGAAGTTACTGCTGATGTAGAAGTATTAAAAACAGAGGCTCCAAGTAATGAGAAAGCAGATAAAGCAGAAGATTTAATTAATGAGGAGACGAATAAATGGGATAAAAAAAATCTTAAAAAATTAAAAAAAATGAGCGACAAAATCAAAGAGAAAGAGAAAAAAAAGATAAAAAAAGTAAAAGAAAAGCAAAAAGAGAAAGATAAAAAAGCCAAGAAAAAGAAAAGAGAAAAAGCTAAAAAGGAAAAGGCCAAAAAGAAATTGAAGGAAAAAAAGGCAAAGAAAAAAGCGAAGAATAAGAAGAAAAAAGCGAAGAATAAAAAGAAAAAATAATATTTTCTAAAAATCGAAAGTAACAAATTCAATATTTACGTATGTCTACTTTTTTTAAGCATACGAACGTTGAGGTATGATACAAAACAAAAAAAGCCATTCTTTCGAATGGCTTTTTTTGTTTTGCTCCCCTTAGTAGTAATTTCTAGAAGTTATGAAAAAATCACTAAAAATGGTGCTTGCCAGATATTAATAGTAACGATGGTTTAACCGAAAGCTAACGATAAGGTAATCAGTTTTTTATAATTCGAAACTACATTTGCTCAATTTGCATCCTATCAATGCAGGCTAAATGTACTATTGAAAGATCCGCTGCTGTTTTATTATTTCTATTTGTGTAAGGTGTGTTCCAAATGCACTCGTTTGATATCCTATCCCAATTACCGGATCGATTTTTTATCAAAAACAACAATCGCTGTAATGCTTTCTTCTTTTCTAAATAAACACATCTGCCATGGCTAAGAACAAACAATCCAAAAAAAGAAAGATTGATTTATTGGTGCTCTCTGATATCCATTTAGGCACGTACGGCTGCCAGAGCAAGGAGTTATTGAACTATATGAACAGTATAAAACCAAAAGTGGTAATACTCAACGGCGATATTATCGATATGTGGCAGTTCAGTAAAAGATATTGGCCCAAATCTCATATGCAGGTAATCCATAAAATTATCAGTTGGATGAGCAAGGGTGTCAAAGTGTATTACATCACGGGCAACCACGATGAGATGCTCAGGAAGTTTGCCGGTTTCAAAATGGGTAATCTGTCCATTGAAAACAAATTATTGCTGGATCTGGACGGGAAGAAAACATGGATTTTTCACGGCGATGTTTTTGATATTACCATGCAGCATTCCAAATGGCTTGCGCGACTGGGCTCGCACGGATATGACGCGTTGATTTTAATAAATGCGCTATGCAATTGGTTCTCGGTGAAGACGGGGAAGGGTAAATTATCTTTGTCCAAAAACATCAAAAACAGTGTGAAAG
>JACMLS010001049.1 GCA_014379485.1 Bacteroidia bacterium
TGCAGAGAATTTAGGCGCTCTTGGTTTTATTTCTTACCAGGAAGAAGCTTTAGGCACTGCGCATGCAATACTTTGTGCAAAAGCTGCACTTGAGGGAAAAGTGGTGATTGCTTTTGCCGACACGCTTTTTAAAGCAGATTTTCAGCTTGACGATACACAGGAAGGAATTGTGTGGGTACAGAAAGTAGAAGACCCGAAACCATTTGGCGTAGTAAAAGTAAACGAAGAAAATATAATTACAGAGTTTGCAGAAAAACCAGATCATTTTGTTTCTGATCTTGCCATCATAGGCATTTATTATTTTAAAGACGGTGAAAACCTCAGAAAAGAACTAGAGTATCTTATTGAACATGATATAAAAGACAAAGGAGAATTTCAACTGACCAGTGCCCTCGAAAATATGAAAAACCAGGGAATAAAATTCTCTACAGGAAAAGTAAGCGAATGGCTGGATTGCGGAAACAAAAATTCTACAGTATATACCAATCAACGCATACTGGAACTGAACAAAGGAACAAATGCAATTTCAAAAACACTGGTATCAGAAAATTCAGTGATCATTGAACCTTGCTTCATTGGAGAAAACGTAAAACTCATCAATTCAGTCGTAGGCCCGCATGCTTCGATCGGAAATAATTCTGTGATCGAATCATCGATTATCAAAAACAGTATTCTTCTTTCGCACACAAGAATTTCGCGCGCCAACATTCATAATTCTATGATAGGAAATCATGTTGACTTTGAAGGCAGCAGATCTGAACTGAGTATGGGTGATTATAGTACTGAATACAGCGGGTAAATAAGTTGTCAGTTATTAGTTAACAGTTAAATATTTTAGAGTATGATCATAGGAAATGGCCTCAGCCTTGAGTTGGGAAAATATCAGACGCAGGTTGATCTTCGTTTACGGAGATTACAGAACCGGAATTTTGCAGTGCGTTTGTGGAATAAAGAAGCAAGATTGTGGATCAGAAAAAAAAACACTCCTGTACAGTCAGAAATTTCAGGTATTTCATTGGGATGGCTGAATGTTGTATCTAAAATGCAAAAAGCTTTACCAGCATTGGAAAATTTTTCTGAAACTATTATAAAAGAAGGATTTGAATATGCTGTGCTACTTGGAATGGGCGGAAGCAGCATGGCGCCCTTTGTTTTTCAGGAAGTGTTTAAGTCTTCTGCAAAAGGAATTAAACTGATAGTACTTGATACCACAGAAGCGGCAGCAATACTAAAAGCAGAAAGTAAAATAGATCTTTCAAAAACATTGTTTATTGTTTCAAGCAAATCAGGTAATACAGCAGAAGTAATTTTGCTTTACAAGTATTTTTTAAACCTTGTTTCAAAGGAAAAAAAAGAAAATCCCGGGAAAAATTTTATAGCCATTACTGACGAAGGTTCTCCGCTTGCACAACTGGCCGCACAAAATAATTTCAGGAAAACGTTTATTAATTTTTCTGACATAGGAGGAAGATTTTCTGCGCTTTCTTATTTTGGCCTCGTGCCTGCCGCACTGATGGGTGTAAATGTAAATGAACTTTTAAAGAGAACGCAATTAATGATTGAAGCTTGCGGTCCGGAAGTACCTGTTGCACAAAATCCGGGTATGATATTAGGAGCAACAATTGCAGAACTTGCACTATCAGGTTACAATAAACTTACTTACCTGATGCCGCCTTCGCTGGAAGCTTTTGGCACATGGCTCGAACAACTAATTGCCGAAAGCACCGGCAAAAACGGAAAAGGAATTTTACCACTGAACGGTAGTCCTCTTGCAGAAATAAATTCTTACGGTAAAGACCGCCTGTTTTTTCAGATGGGATTTTTAAAAGAAAAAGAAGATCTGCACTCTGAAAAAGTCAAAAATATTCTTTCAATAAAATTTCCGGTAATAGATATTTTAATTGAGAATGAACTGGACATGGGCGCTGAATTTTTTCGCTGGGAAATGGCTACTGTTGTCGCAGGTTCCATTCTTGGAATAAATCCATTTAATCAGCCAAATGTTGAAGAGAGTAAAAAATGCACCACTGAACTTTTGCGAAAAACAATAAGCAACGGAAAATTTCCTGTAATCAGTGCTGCTCTTACCGAAAATAAAATACGGTACTATGCTGCCGAAAAAGTAACAGATGGAAAATCATTACTTGAACATTTATTTTCAACTGTAAAACCCGGCGATTTTGCAGTACTACAGGTTTATTTGCCCGAAGAACCTGAGGTGATTGATTGCCTGCAGGAAATACAGATCTCCCTGCAGAAAACACTCAATATTGCTGTGTGCATACAATTTGGTCCACGTTATCTTCATTCTACGGGTCAATATCATAAAGGTGGCCCAAACAACGGACATTTTATTCAGCTGATGTGTGATGCGGAAAAAGATCTGCCAATACCGGGCGAATCCTATACTTTTTCTACCCTAAAAAAAGCACAGGCAAGCGGAGATATGCAGGCTCTTATAAAATATAACAGAAAA
>JACMLS010001050.1 GCA_014379485.1 Bacteroidia bacterium
AAAAAATAATATCCGGACTGATAAAATAATAATACAGATATGAAGAAAATAATTTTACTCACCTGCATTTCACTACTACTAAGCGCCTGTTCACCGGAAGCATCTGTAACAAGCGAAACAAAACCAACCGCAACTACTGAATTTAGCTGGGGTAAAGAATCTGCCAAACTACAAATGGCAATTCGGGTAACAGATGATTCGCTTGAAATCTGTTTAAAAAACAACGGAACTGACACGATAAAAGTTTGTTCACACATAAACGCGATGGATCTTGACTGGATTACTATTGAACTAAAAAACTCAAAAGATTCAATTCGCACTTTGCGTGTTGGTGATGCAGTAAGAACGGGCTCGCAAATGAATACAAAAACATTAAAAGGTGGAGAAAGTTTTTTTTATTATGTAGACCTTAACTACTGGGCATTGCAGGAAATTAATAGCCGGAAGGCATTAGCACCTGGCAATTACAACCTTTCTGTTTCATACAAAGCGCAGGATTGTTTTTACCCCTCAAAAGATTATTGGAACGGTGAAGTGAGTGCGGGACCATTATTTTATGAAGTAAAATAAATAGTATAAAAATGACAACAGAAGAAAGCAATGATGAAACCTGCCGGATGACCGATCATCCGAATATTTTTCAATATGCCCTCGCTATTATAAAAAGTAAAGGTTTTAAGCTATACAAGATTCACCATCGCACAAAAGAAAATATGGGTCTTTATACCTGGTGGGCAATAAAAGGAAAAAGAAATTTTGATGCAAGTGACCCGTTACGTCTGCTGGGTATGATCTCGATATGGGAAGAATACGGAGATGACTGGTACCACCAACCGAAAAAAGCAATTGAAAAAGAAAAATCAATTTTAAGCAGCTATGAATTTCCGGAAAATACCGAAGAGTTTGCCAAATTAAACGATGAGGATTTCTTTGCCGTTGTACGGGATTTCAAAGAATACATGGAAACCACTACATGGTACAAAATAAAAATTGAAGACAGTATGACCCGAAAGGAACTACATGAACAAATAAAAACGTATTATAAAAACCCGGAAGATGAGGAGGACTGAAAAACGCCGGAATAAAAGTTTCGGTTATCGTCTTTGAATCCCAAACGAAAAACTAAATAATTAACGTAAATTTGTTTTTACACCAAAAGATCAGACAGCAACTTGAATGAATCCTTCAGAAAAAAATAAATTCATTCTTACTCTCGTATTTATTTCCTGGCTGCTTCTTAATCTCTTAATGCTTTTTTTTCACGAGCCATGGCGCGATGAACTTGAGGCCTGGTCTATTGCAAAAAACAGTAGCTCTATCTCAGATCTCTTTCGTAATTCAGCCTACGAAGGGCATCCGAAATTGTGGTTTCTAATTTTATTTCTCACTTCAAAGTTTTCGGGAAGCATTACACTTGCAAAAATAATTCATTTAAGCATTACAAGTGTTGGTGTCTGGATTTTTTTAAAACGTTTCCCATTTCAACTCTGGCTTTCTGCTCTTTGCATTTTCGGATATTTTTTTTGCTATGAGTACAGTGTTATTTTCCGCAATTACGGAATCTCTGTTACTTTACTTTTTCTGTTTTGCGCGCTTGCCCCAAAGAAACAACATCTTTTACTTTCTGTAATTATTTTCCTTATTGCCCAAACCAATGCTCTCGCTTTTCTTGTTGGAATTTCATTGTGGTTCATTTATTTTTTACATAATTTCAAGAGTGCAGGCAAAAATTTTATTACTGCCAATTTTATTTTTCTTGCAGGAATTGTGTGCTTTGTTTTCAGCACCATTCCCCCAACTGATTCAGGAATAGCAGAGGGCTGGTTTCAAACCTGGGACTATGCGTCTAAAAGTATTGCAACTATCTGGGATGCTTTTATTCCCATACCGTTGGCAAACATTCACTCCTGGAACAGTAATTTTATTTCATCACTGGTTCCTGCTACAAGCGTTCCTTACGTAAAAAATACGGGGGCCGTTCTTTTAATTATTGTTTGTTTTTACAACTTACGACATTCTCTGAAGGCAGGTTTGTTTTTTCTGTTTACCTGCATCCTGATAGGTTCATTCATTTCATTTAAGTATCACGGATCTTTAAGGCATCATGGATTTTTCTTTATCGCCTTTCTTATTGCTCTTTGGTTAAGTAAAATTTATCCTTCAGAGAACAAGACTAATTTTTTTGCAAATTTATTCTCAGGTAAAGCAATCTCATCCCTTCTTAAATGCTCTCTTCCGGCCCTGTTCGTTTTCCAGGTAGTTGCCACTTTTCTTTCATATTACTCCGATCTGAAATATCCTTTTTCAAATGCACAGGCCGCTGCAGAATTCATTCAGAAAAATTTTCCGCGACAGGTACAAATCACAGGCGATTTTGATTATGAAACCTGTGCGGTTACCTCTTACCTTGATAAAGAAGCATTTTTCCTGAACTCAAAACGAAAAGGAAAATTTATTGTGTGGGATGATAAAAGGGACTGGCCGATGGAGGATACGCTGATAGCGCGTTACCTTAAATTAAAATATGAGCAAGGAAGTAACAGAGAGAATGTAATTTTGATCAGCACAAAAGAAATTAAAGACACATCAACTATAAAACTTATAAAAACATTTCCACCCTCAATTGTTGTGGATGAGCAGTTTTTTATTTATAAGTAAAAGCAGTATGTATTGCCCAACCAGGCAATCAATTGAAAAAAATGCAGAACTCAGTTATTGGTTAAAAGTACGCAGTTGCTAAAAATGCGCCAGCGCTTGAAAGCATTTGAATTCAGAACATTTCTTTTTCGTAATTTTAGTATGATAAGGATTTTTTAAAAACAATTTAAAAAGATGAAAGGCCTTAATTATTTATACTTCCTGTTTTTCATATTAGCATTTGCAGAATCCGGATTCAGCCAGGTTAATGGCGGATCAACCAGAAAAAGCGAATACAGCGAACAGGACATCTATAATCTGCATCCTGATTTAAAAATAATTTCTGATAGCAGCGTTTTTATTGTGCGTACAATAAAAGATTCTCTTTCTGATTTAAGCGGGCATTGGAAAATAATCAGTTATACTAAATCAGATTCGTCAGAATGCAAACTTTCTGAACCTTCTTTCTGTAATCTCATAATAGGAAAGATCAACGCAAACTCATACGGAGAAAAAACAGGTCATATACATTTAGAAAGCAAATTCACACGGCCCGCAGTATACGGTATAATTGAAAAAGGAAAAATTAAAATATCGGTAATAGAAATACTTAAGACCGATCAATGTTGCCTTTCCGTCAATGAAAAAAATTTGATAAGGCTCATACCCGGAATGAACGCTTATTTTTTAAAAAAAGACACCTTAATTTTTAAAGGTGAGGGCCAGATAACTTTGAAACGAGAACAAGAACAGCAAAACAACTCTTCAAACTACAATGAAATATTACAA
Source organism: Bacteroidia bacterium (assembly GCA_014379485.1). GTDB lineage: Bacteria > Bacteroidota > Bacteroidia > B-17B0 > Aurantibacillaceae > AM-1111. Next base: position 3,427 of record JACMLS010001050.1, read on the forward strand.
GATCTATCACCTTACAACACTATTACTAACCCAAAAGCAGAGACAAGGTTTTCAAAGCAAGTTACTAAAAAACAACTTCAGGGAGGTTGGCTATGCGTTGGAGGAAGAGATGAAATTGCCAATCATGATGAAATGTGGAGCGCATATTCAGGAAGCAGTCATTTACTTTTTAAAGATGATACGCTTTGGCGTTTCGAATATCCGTGTTTGCTTTTAGAGCTTAAAAAATATAAAATAAATGCAGATAACTTTGAGGAGATAGATTTAAAACCGGGAAAAAAAACCGAAAATTTTGAATTTTCCACCATCAACATGGTAAATGACACATTAAAAATCTTTAAAAATTCGCCCGGATTTCATTCTGAAGGATATTATTTACCCTATAAATTTGACGCTAAAATAATTGCGAAATTGAAAAGAGACAAATCCAACTCAGATTGCTTAGAAAGCGGATGGGAATTACTTCGGTATGAGAATTATTATGGAGACGAACATTCTTATACTTACCCGTTTACTTTGAAGGATACGATAATTTTTTCCAGGAACGATTTAAAACAAGCCCTACATAAAAGATCAACCGTTCTGATTCCGATAAACGGCAAAATGAAACCTTGCTACTGGGAATTTAGCGGAAGCGGATATACCCTTAGCCTGAAACCTGCTGGTTGGTGGAAAGAAAGGAATGTTGAAATAATTTATCG
>JACMLS010001051.1 GCA_014379485.1 Bacteroidia bacterium
GTTGGCCATTGCTTCTACCACTTTTATTTTTAAACCGCCTCCCGAAAAAATGGGTGCCAGCAGAATTCCAAAATCTTTTACAAAAATTTCTGCGTTCTCAATTTTTCCTCTCACGCTGAAATTCTCTGATTGCGTTTTAAAAAATTCGCCGGGCATATTCATTCCGGCCAGGGTTAAATGAAAAGAATTCAATTCTGTTTTTAATTCAGGAAGCAAGTGTTCTACGATCCAGTTACCTGCTTCCAGGTTCGGAAACCAATCCATAGCTCCGATAAAATAGGCCGCATTATTTTTAATGGAAGAAAAATCAACATCGTTTTTTATTTCGTACCCGAACGGAACAAATTCAACCGCTGTTTTAAAATTCTTCTTTATAAAACTTACATCATCATCAGAAATGGCAGCAACACCATCAACCAACTGCATCGATTCTGATTCATATTTCTTTAATCGTTTTGAAAGTAAATTTAAATACCTCTTTTTGAGTGGATTTTTTTCGTTGGCTGCAAAACGTTCCCACACATTGTGTTCTATATTATGAGAACGCAAAATAATTTTTGCCTTAGAAAATTTCCGGATCGTTGAAATATACGGACTCACAAAAAGACTATCCAATAACACACAGTCAAATTTTTCTCTTTTAAAGATCTCAGCGAGTTTTTGGTGCAGCAAAACAGAATCGAATCTTTTTATGTTATAAGATTCTGATGAAAATAAATTTAAAAATGCGTGATGCGGTTTTATACGTGTATCTAAAAAAACATACTCAGGTGCAAATGCAGCAACGTAATCTTTTGAAAGATCTTGTACTGAAAAATTTTGTTTATGTGTATTGATGGCCACAATTTTTACGCTGTGTCCGGCCTTATGCAACTGATCAGACAACTGGTGCATAGCCGCAGTCCCTCCGTCTTTAACAGGGAAAGGAACTTTGTTACACAGTTGCAAGATCTTCATGGAAAAGTTTAGAAAGTTAAAAAGTTGAAGGTTTAGAAAGTTCTCATTGGTTAAAAAAATTTAGTTTATTGGTATTTCCGTTGCTGCTTGTTCTTCGGTTACCGGAATTTTTCTGGTTACGTGATACAAAAGATAAACGCAGCTTGCAAAAAGAAAAAAGGCCATTGTTTGATGCAGCACTCCAAACACAACAGGCACATGATAGATCAAAGTAAATATTCCGAGAATGAATTGTATGGTTGTTCCATAAATCAAAAATGAAATTCCGCGGTATACAGATTTACTTATCTGCATTTTACTTGAGCGGATCCATAAAACAATTACACAAGCAACCACGAGGTAAGCAAAAGTGCGGTGAACAAACTGAACCCCATCTGGCAGATCGAAAAAATTGGTTATCCATGAGTCTGTCTGCACAATAGCTTCTGTTGGAAACCAATCATTTCCCATTTTAGGCCATGTAGGAAAACGAAGACCGGCTTTTAACCCGGCAACAAAAGCTCCGAATATTATTTGCGCAATAAGAATCAATAACATGCTTACAACATAAGGACGCAATTTTTTATGACCCGCTCTGTTTTTGTTTTCTGGTATAACAGGTTCGTTCATTAACTGCAATGCGTACCAGAATGTAAATGCAAAAACAGTAAAAGCACTCATTAAGTGAATAGCAAGGCGATAATGAGAAACAGCGGGATTTTTTACCAAACCACTTTTAACCATCCACCAACCAATAAGCCCCTGCAAAGCGCCCAGTAAAAACAACGCGATCATTTTAGGGATGGTTTTCTTTGAGAATTTTTTCTTAATCAAAAACCATATAAATCCTAAAAGAAAAACGCCCATCATGGTATTACCAATTGATCGATGAATGTATTCCCACCAGAATATAGATTTGAATTCCTCAATACCCATAGCGTAATTGATATTTACAAACTCAGGACTGGTTTGGTATTTTGCAAAACGTTCTGCCCAATCCTGCGCGTTCAACGGCGGCAGAGAACCCATAAAATTCCAATCGGTTATAGAAAGTCCGGAATGGGTAAGGCGGGTTAAACAACCTACCACAACCATCAGGTAAACCAAAAAACATCCGCTAAGCAGCCAGTTAATTACAGCACGGTTGGGATTTTTTTCGGACATAGAAAAAATTTTGGGCAAAGGTAAGAGATTATAGCAATTCCACTTGGAAAAGGAGGTGACTTTTTACATAAAAATCATTTTGGCCATCCTTTAAAAATGTATATTTTAGAGGGCACATTGCAAAAGGAGGCACAAAATTTGCCTTTATTTTTCAGAATCAATATTTCTTAAGTATGAAAATTCCTTTTTTCTTTTTTTTGTTGATCTGCGGAACCATCTCTTTTAGATCGCAAACACTTTCTATTGGTACCGGTTCTCCCATGTCTGAAATAAAGAATTCTGAGATCATTCCTTTTTATGTAAACTCATACAATAATTTTTATTTTATGACCTGGGAAAATGATTTTTTGCCTTCGCACCACATTTATACCTGGCAGGGAACGAGTACTTCTAACAACGATGAAATAAAATTACCCGGCAAAGAAAAAAACAACGGCGAGTTCAAAAACATTATCGGAACAAAAGAAAAAATGTATTTGTTCAGGTCGCAGTTTTCGAAAGAGCAGAAAAAAAATATTTTGTACGCGCACCCATTGTTCCCTACGCTCGAAGTAAAAGAAGAGGGAACAGAAATAAATTCAAGTCCCGCCACAAAAGCAAACCTGGCGGGTGAGTTTGGTATTAACCGTTCTGCTTCCGGAAATTTTATTGTAAGTTTTGGCGAGTATCCCAAAGAAAAAGAAGTAAATGAAAAATTCAGCATTGCGGTTACAGATGCTGCAATGAATGTTAAATGGAACAAAGAATTTCAATTTCCATATCCTTCAAAAAAAATCCCTTACAATGATGTTTTTATTTCTGATAAGGGAGGTGTGTTTACCATTAAGCGCGTTGACGATGTAAATTTTTCTGTTTTTATTCCGGATGCTGAAAAAGGAAATTTAATTGAGGTAAAACTTGAACCTGGCGGGGCCAAAAAAATAAATAATTATAACATTTCTTTTAACGCGGCAGGCGAATGTGTTGTTGCAGGTTTTTATACTGAAGACGCAGTTGAAAACAAAGAAAAGGAAGTTAGTTTTACCGGCAGTTATTATTTCAGGATAGGAACAGACGGAAAGATCATTGCCAAAAACACCAATGCATTTCCGGCCCCACTAAAACACCTTGAAATAAGATGTGTTTTTGCTATGGATGATAAAAAAACACTTCTGGTTGGAGAAGATCTTAAAAAAGAAAAACTTGGAATGTCTGCAGGATATGAAGCGGCAGACAAGACAATGAATACCTGCAAAAATGTTTATTTGTATTTGCTTGACGAAAACGGAAAAATGATTTGGACCAACGTAATTGAAAAAGAAGCAACCACTTATAACGACGGGGCTATTTACAGCATGTGCAACGTACAACTTGCAGGCGAAAAAATAATTGTACTGATCAATGATGAAAAGAAAAAATACCACAGCAAGGATGAAAGGGTGCCTGTTTTATTTGTGATTAATAAAGACGGAACAAAAGAAAAACCTGTGGCCATGCCCATTTCAAATAAAGGAATTGCGCAGAATTTACAACTGATGAGCTGCGCGGCAACAAAAATTTCTGAAAAAGAATTTATGTTTATGGGAAGTACAGATGAGGCGTTTTACTCTGTTACGCTGAAATTACCGTGAACCGAATGGTTTTTGGTTAATGGTTGTCAGTTAATAGTTGGGTTAAACGTTAGAAGGGATTTCAGAGAGATTAAACGACCTATATAAGATATAGGACATGGAAATATAAGACTAGTGCGATTAGAATTTGCGAAGGGGATTAAATGCAAGATATGAGATGTGAGACTTTGAGAGAATGAGACTGTGTGGCAGGTAAAAATCGCAAAGCCAATTTCACTTCATGGCAAAAAGAAATACAACAACCAATTACAATTAATTACAACCAATTACCTTTAACTAACAACAAATAACTAACCCGTGAACGATATAAATATAATTGTAGAAGAAAAAGACGGCTCGCATACAACTTTGCTGGCGCCTACAGACATGAGTTTAAGTCTCATGGAATTTTTGAAGGGGAATGAATACGACATACTTGCTACTTGCGGCGGAATGGCTTTATGCGCCACCTGCCACGTTTCTGTATTAAGCGGATTTGAAAAATTAAACCCCATCTCTGACGACGAGTATGCAATACTTGACACACTTCCGGGAATCACAGACACCTCTCGTTTGAGTTGTCAGTTAAAACTTTCTGATGAGATGGATGGCATGGTGGTTAAAATTCTTGGTGAAGGGTAAGACAGTCCGCAAGTCCGAAGTTAGCAAGTCCACAAGTCGGAAAACAGTTTTCAGTTGATAAGTTGAATTTCCTTATACTCTATACTTACAACTTATACTAAAGCTCTCTTACATCGAAACAAAAAGTTGAAAAGTTGAAAAGTTTAGAAAGTTCTGGAGTGAAAACAAACCTTCTCTTTAGGAAAGGCAAAACAAAGTTTAGAAAGTTTTCACCCACACACGTTTGTTCGGGTGTTGTCCACCCGAACTGTGAGGAATAAAGTTTAGAAAGTTCTGGCGTGAAAATCATCTCTTCAGAAAAGGCTGACTGAAAGTAACAGGAAAGAAATTCTAAAGCAGCAAAGTTCCGATTCGTAACACCTGCCTGCCAATGCAAAGGCCAACGCGTCGGCAGACAGGTTCGTAAAAATTCGCGATTCGTAGCTTAAAAGAATTTTAACTGAAATTAACTTGATTTTCATTCTTTGCTCATGTCAAAAAGCATTTTAGCAAATCAGAATTTATGTGTAATTTTGATTAAGAAAATCAACGAAAAATAAAATGGAAAATCAGAGACAAACTTATGTGGGTACTGCACCCGCAAAAGATAATACAAAAAATTTACTGGCAGCATCTTTTAGCTGGATGACATTGGGACTTCTTATTACAACTGTTTTTGCGTTGCTGTTTCATTATGTTCCGCAGTTATTGGCACTTCTTACAGATAAAGTGGTTCGCTTTGATGGCAAGGTAATATATCATCGTACTATTTTAGGATACATTGTAATGTTTGCCCCGCTTGGCTTGGTGCTTTTAATGTCTTTCCGTGTCCACAAAATGTCTTTCCCGGTTTTAATGATGTGCTTTGTAATTTTTTCTGCATCCGTAGGAGCTTCTCTCTATTATATTTTTATCAGGTACGAAGTTGGTTCCATTATTAATTGCTTCTTTAGTGCTACAGCTTTGTTTGGTCTTTTTGCTGCTGCGGGATACTTTACCAAAACAGACCTGACCAAATTAGGTTCGATTCTTTTTATAGGATTAGGAGGAATTATTATTGCCAGCGTTATTAATTGGTTTACACGAAGCCCGACAATGGACTATATAATAAGCTTTATTGGTGTTGCAATTTTTACCGGCCTTACTGCCTATGATGTTCAGAAAATTAAAAATCTTGGCAGCAGAATTGAAGGCGGTGAAGCATTGGCCAAAATGTCTATTATGGGTGCGTTGGAATTATACCTTGATTTCCTGAACATTTTCCTTTTCTTATTACGTTTATTCGGAAACCGTAATTAAATATCTTCTTTAAACTTAAATCTCCGTTGAAAATTTCAACGGAGATTTTTTTTGTCACACTTCGACAAGGCTCAGTGTGACAAAAAAACGATCAACTTTAAACCTGAAAAATTTAACTAACCGGCTCTGAACTTAAAACTGAAAACCGTAAACTTTTCATCGCACCAAAACTTTCTAAACTTTTAACTAACCAACCGGTTTTATCCGCAGCAGCTTTAGCGAAGGCGGAAAACTTTTTCTACCTTTACAAAACCAATGAGCGCATTAATAGAAATAAAAGAGATCTCTAAACTGTATAAGATCGGTTCAGAAGAAATTCATGCATTGCGCAGTGTTTCACTCACCATTCAAAAAAACGAATATGTTGCATTAATGGGCCCATCAGGTTCCGGAAAATCTACGCTGATGAATGTGTTGGGTTGTTTGGATACGCCCAGCAGCGGAGAATATATTCTGAATGGAATTTCTGTTGCAAAAATGATGGACAACGAACTTGCTGAGGTAAGAAACAAACAGATTGGTTTTGTATTTCAAACTTTCAACTTACTGCCCCGTTCTACTGCTTTAGAAAATGTTATTCTTCCGCTGGTTTATGCCGGAATGCCAAAAGCCGCAAGAGAAAAAAGAGGTAAAGAAGTAATGGCGCAAGTGGGTTTGGAAAACCGCATGGGTCACAGGCCAAACGAACTTTCGGGCGGGCAAAGACAGCGTGTTGCTATTGCGCGTGCGTTGGTAAACAACCCGGCAATTATACTGGCAGATGAGCCTACCGGAAATTTAGATTCTAAAACATCGGTAGAGATCATGGGCCTTTTTGAAGAAATTCACAGAAACGGAAATACCATTATATTGGTTACCCACGAAGAAGATATTGCCCTGCACGCTCACCGCATTGTACGTTTAAAAGACGGGCTTACAGAAACCGACCAGATAAATCCGAACATTATTACCTATGCAAGCCGTACTACAACAGTCAATTAATCGGTAAATAATGACTTCTCACCTAATCAGTTCATTCTAACTGCCTCATTTTTAAGAATAGAGCGGTTTTTTATGTTAATTTTAAATTCCCTTTTAAACCTTTAACGCTGATCTCCATCAAAGATTCAGAAAACAACAAAAAACTAAAATAAAAACCTAAAAAAATGAATACTAAAAAAATCACACTCGGACTTGCATCACTGTTACTTGTTTCTGCAACGATGTTTACTTCTTGTAAAAAAGAAAAAAACGAAGAAGACAGCGATACTGCCAGCGCATCAGACAACTCTCTGGCGCAGCAA
>JACMLS010001052.1 GCA_014379485.1 Bacteroidia bacterium
AATTTTATTTTTTCTATTTGTAAGCGCTGAGGTTTTCCCTGCAACTTCTATTGACAAAACTCGTGCAGACCTGGAAATAAAATTACAGGTAAAAATTGTGTATGATTCTGTTTGTATTGATTCGTGGAAAGGAGTTACTTACACTTATTGCAATGATACAGCTGTTTTACACCAGTATTTACAGTTGCTTCAAACAGAATATTCAAAATACCCTGATGGTTTTTTTGCTAAAGCTGGGGTAAACTACCTTGTGCTGGGCCGTGATTTAAAATACGCAGGAGTTATTCGTGCCGCAGTTCCTGATCCTTACAAACATTTTTTATTTCTTGCAGTTAACGGTGCTTATGGCGATAGCAGTAACGTTTACAGAACCCATGTAATGCATCATGAACTTAATCATTGTTCAGAAACCTTGTTTTGGAGTAGTGGCTATTACGAATGGAAAGAATGGGGCGCGATTAACCGGGTGGGTTTCAAATACCGTGGCAACGGCGCACAGGCTTACGGAAACTCCCATATAAATTGGTATGGCATCACTCACCCTTTGCAAGGATTTGTAAATTATTATTCAACCTCCTCGCAAGAAGAAGACAGAAGTGAACTGGTTGCTTTGATCATGACTGACAGCGAGAGGCATTTTTTAGAGGAATTTTCTGCAACTGATGTCCTGATCCAAAAGAAATTAGCACTTATTGTTGATTATTTAAACAAGCAGAGCGGAACTTCAGTAAATTTCTGGACCGAAAAAATAAACTGGCTTCCCGGAAAGTAATTGCAGAATTGCTTGCTCGTTTACAGGTTCCCTATTCCCTTTCCCCTATTCACTATTGCCTCTTTCCTGTCCCCCAAAGGCACAAAGTTTTCCCCTCGTTTTCTCTGAAATATTTCGTAATATTGGATAGTAAAAAACTGACCCCGAGATGCAGGAAACAATGGATAAACCACGAACAGTGAGTAAAGCAATTACACCTGAACTTTTAAAGGAAGCATGGAGGCTGATGTGCACAGCAAAAGCCATGAGCGAAATTTACGAAGCCAACAAAGAGATCACAGCAAAATATGTGCACGCAACTTCGCGCGGCCATGAAGCGGTCCAGATCGCTTTAGGTTTGCAATTGTTGCCGCAAGATTACCTGAGTGCTTATTATCGCGATGACAGTATTTTACTTTCTATTGGAATGCAGCCTTATGAATTAATGTTGCAGTTACTTGCCAAAAGAGACGATCCGTTTTCAGGTGGAAGAACTTATTATTCCCATCCAAGTCTGAATCGAGATAACATGCCTAAAATTCCGCATCAATCAAGTGCAACAGGTATGCAGGCAATTCCTACTACCGGCCTTGCAATGGGTTTGTGGTACCTTGAACAAAATAAAATGAATAAAGATTTCGGCGGATTAAATCCTCTTGCTGTTTGTTCATTGGGAGATGCTTCTATTACAGAAGGAGAAGTGGCAGAAGCGTTTCAAATGGCAGTGCTTAAAAAATTACCGATACTTTATTTTGTGCAGGATAATGAGTGGGATATTTCTGCACACGCAAGAGAAATTCGTTGCCAGGATGCAACTGAATACGCAAAAGGATTTAAAGGTTTGGAAGTAAGGACCATTGACGGAACAGATTTTATTAAATCATACAACACCATAAACGAAGTGATTGGTCTTATCAGAAAAGAGAGGAGACCTTTTTTAATTCATGCAAAAGTTCCGCTCTTAAATCATCACACGTCAGGCGTTAGAAAAGAATGGTACAGAGATGATCTGGAAGAAGCTGCAAAAAAAGATCCGCTTCCACGTTTAAGAAATCAATTGCTCATGGAAATGATCTCACCGGCAGAAGCTGTAAAAATTGAAAAAGAAGCAGTTGAATTTGTAAAAACAGAATACGAAAAAGCACTTCTTGCAGAAGATCCGAAACCTGAAGATCTGTACGATCATATTTACGCACCCACAACAATTACAGAAGAAAAAGGAAACCGTTCTCCCGAAGGAAAACAGGCAACTGTAATGGTTGATTGCGCTTTATTTGCGATCAGGGAACTGATGGCCAAACACCCGGAATGTTTGTTGTATGGGCAAGATGTTGGTGCAAGATTAGGCGGTGTTTTTCGTGAAGCCGCAACACTTGCACAACAATTCGGAGATCATAGAGTTTTTAATACACCCATACAAGAAGCGTTTATTATCGGCTCAACTGTGGGCATGTCTGTTGCCGGATTAAAACCAATTGTAGAAGTTCAGTTTGCAGATTATATCTGGCCGGGCTTAAATCAGTTGTTCACAGAAGTTTCGCGCAGCTGTTATCTTACCAACGGAAAATGGCCCATCTCTTGCATTGTACGTGTTCCAATTGGTGCATACGGAAGCGGTGGCCCGTATCACAGCAGTAGCGTTGAGTCTGTTGTTACAAGTATACACGGAATTAAAGTTGCGTATCCGTCTAACGGCGCAGATCTGAAAGGATTATTAAAAGCAGCGTATTACGACCCGAATCCGGTTGTAATGCTTGAACATAAAGGATTGTATTGGAGTAAAATTAAAGGTACTGAAGATGCAAAAACAATTGAGCCCGATGAAGATTATATAATTCCTTTTGGAAAAGCGAGATTGGTGCAGAGTGCTGACGAAACAAAAGTAAAAGACGGTCACTCACTCGCAATCATTACTTACGGAATGGGCGTGTACTGGTCTAAGAACGCCGCAAAAAATTATCCGGGACAAGTTGAAATTATCGATCTGCGTACATTGGTTCCGCTTGACGAAGAAATGATCTGTGAAAGTGCAAAGAAACACGGAAAAGTTTTGGTGGTTACTGAAGAACCTGTAAGAAATGGTTTTGCGCAATCTGTTGCCAGTTTAATTTCTCAGAAGTGTTTTGAGTCTTTAGATGCGCCCGTGCGTGTTATAGGTTCAGGAAACACACCTGCCATTCCGCTAAATTCTGTTTTAGAAAAAACGCTTTTACCAAATGCTGAAAAAGTGAGTGAAGCAATTGGGGAGATGTTGAAGTATTGAATAGAGCTGCCGATCGAAATTAACACTTGATCTGCAAAAGAAAAAAAACTTTTAACTTTTTATCTGACGAAATTGAAATAAATTTATACCAGTTTATTTCCTAAAACCCTCAACCTATGAAAAAAAATCTACTTAACTTTTCTTTCGCATTACTTTGTTTTTCTGCTTCGGCACAAATTACAATTACTCAAGCCGATCTTCCTACAGTAAACTCATTTGTAATTACTGCAAACGATACACTTTATAGCGGAACTGCAGGAACAACCGGAACAAACCAGGTATGGAATTTTCCGGGCCTTATTAATCATGACATTGATACAACAGGTTTTGTTGGTCCGGCAGGGCAAATGGGCGCTTCTAATTTTCCGACAGCAAATATGTGTATTGCAAGCCCGGCAGATTCTACCTGGATGTATGTTAACGGAAGTGCGGGTTCTTTTGATGTTTTGGGATATTATACCTACGACGCAAATTTTGGCGGTTGGCTGTCACTTAATTTTAATCCTACCTATAAATACATTACACTTCCATCCACTTACAATACATCTTTTAATAACACTGCAAAAACATTTATAAAAATTCCATATACTGCCTTGCCGCCTGCAGATTCTATCTGGTTAAGAGAATCTATTGCTCAAACCAGTAATATGGATGGCTGGGGCAACGTTACTACTCCGGTAGGTTCTTATAACGCATTGCGTCAAAAAATTACTGAAATAAAAATAGACAGCATATTTGCCCACGCATTTGGCAGTTGGAATTTTCTTCAGGCTACTCCTGATACAGACGTAATATATCGCTGGTGGGCAAACGGAAAACTTTTTCCGGTGTTAGAAATGACAAAAGATTTTGCAGGTAATATGAAAAAACCAACTTCTTATATGATGTTGAGCAATGTTGGAATTGCTGATCCGGGACCCGCTAAAGGACTTTACATTACAGCTTTTCCAAATCCTGCAGAAACAAGTATAAATTTTACGTTTCCTGATAATGCAAAAGGAGCAAGCTTTATAATTTACGATGCTTTGGGAAGAGAATTTTCTTCTACGACCATTCAAAGCCCGCAACTAAATGTAAATACTACTTCTTTTGAAGCGGGGCAGTATTTTTTCCGCTACATAAATAAAGCTGATGGAACGGTAATGAATGGGAAATTTGTTGTGACGAAATAAATTTTTTTGGTTGATTTTTTGAAAGCTTTTGGTTTAGTGTTTGATAAAAGCATTTTACCAAAAGCTTTTATTTTGGATTAAATTCAAACGGCGAAAAATTGGTTTTCGCATTTGATAATGGCGGCTGATTTTTCTTTCTGTTCAAGCGTAAAGATCAAATCCCCCTCTCTCTTAAATCAAATTCCTAAAAACTTATTCCATTTCCCCTGTTAACATTAAGCATTTCCACTTATAAAATTTCCGCCCCTAAAAACCTATCTTCGCAACTGATTTAAA
>JACMLS010000110.1 GCA_014379485.1 Bacteroidia bacterium
TAAATTCTTTATCGTCGGAAAAAGATTTTCTGAAAATTAATTCTTCGTTAAGTAATTTTATAAGTGCAGAAGGCGTGACTTGTTGTTTTGCATCACTCAATGCAGTTGCCGGATCGTTGTGTGTTTCAATCATCAAGCCTTCCATTCCCAAATCAATTGCTTTTTGTGCAACAGACCTGATAAGTTCTCTCTTTCCGGAAATATGAGAAGGATCGCAGATAACAGGTAACTCAGGAAAAACAGTTCGTAATTCTATTGCTAATTCCCAAAACGGATCGTTACGGTAAATTGTTTGATTAGGATTATAAAATCCGCGATGTATTGCAATAAGTTTTTTTATTCCGGCCTGGTTCATGCGTTCAATTGCTCCGATCCACAGTTGTAAATCAGGATGAACAGGATTTTTTACCATTACAGGGATATCAACTCCCTTCAACGCATCAGCAATTTCCTGAACAGAAAACGGGTTGACAGTTGTGCGCGCCCCGATCCATAAAATATCTACTTTATGTTTCAGGGCTTTTTCTACGTGTGCGGCATTGGCTACTTCTACAGCCGTCAGGAATCCGTATTGCGTTTTTACTTTGCTCAGCCATTTGAGTCCAATCTCTCCAACCCCCTCAAAAGAATTTGGACGGGTACGTGGTTTCCAGATTCCGGCCCTGAAAATTTTTATTTTTCCGATTTCCGCAATTCCTTTTGCCGTCTGTAAAACCTGTTCTTCACTCTCAGCCCCGCATGGCCCTGCAATCAGCAAAGGTCCTTCCATCTTCAGCCACTCGCTAAAATGTATTATATCTAATTTTCTTTCCATTGTTAATTTTAAGAAGCATTTAAGCACCCCTATTCCCTATTTCCTTTCCCCTATTGTCTTTTTCAACTGTAAATTTACCCTTTTTATGGTATATGCCGAAGTCAAAATTTTAGCCAATTTTACTCTGTGAATAAGACCAAAATATTCAATAATTGTCCGCTTCTTCCTATAATTGAAAACTGGAAGAAAAAGAACAAATGCTGCAAGTCTTTTAAAGACGGCAAACGCTGCAAAAAATGTCCGGGCAGAAAGTAGTTTAATACAGCCAAACAATCGCCCAACCTTCCTCCCGATAGCTATCGGGACTTTCACCCAATCGTATTCTCCAATTATAGAAAAAATTACGTAAATTCGTTTTTTCTGAACCCTTTCTGCAATGAAAAAACTTCTCGTTTTAATTTTTCCACTGATCGTTTTTATTTCTAATTCGCAAAACACTGCAACTGACGGAGATTGGAAGCAGCGTTATGTGAAATTAAAAAACACTTCTGAAGCAGAACTGATGATCAGGCACGGCGATATGGATAACCTGGGTTTTGGCTGGCCGCATAATTTTTCTCCTTTTAGCGGTAAACTTACCGGCCCACATCATTTTCCATGGCAGAGAGATTCTTTGGATGCCATGGGTTTTGATATGATCATGGTGGCAAGTTCCTATAACGCTGCTACTTCAAATCTTCATTTTAATCACGACAGTTATTGTAAGGAGAAAAAAAATCTGCTTGCAAAATACGGCAGATGTGTTTTTGAGATTAAAATGAAACAGGAGCCTGAGCCTGCAATGAAGATGAATAAAATTTCATTGCAATTATATGTTGATGATTTTCAATCTACCATGACAGGCGCTTACTTTAAAGTTTATATCAATAAGAAACGCGCACAGTTCATGGAAGCCACCATAAATAATTTAAAACAAAACGGACATACCGGAAGACTTATCACTTTTAATGTGCCTGCTACTTTTTTTGATGAATTTAATAAAACGGAATTATCATTGAATATTGATGATTCTACCACAGCAAGCGGAGATGGTTTTGCGATTGATTTTGTTAAGATTTTATTTAATCCGTCTTCTCTTCCGCACGGAAAAGCGCATTTGAAATTGAGAGACAGTCACTCTCATAAACCTTTGCACAATGCGGTTGTAATGGTGCTTGGCAACGGAAAATCTGCTGTTGCAGACGTACATGGAAATGTTCTGCTAGATTCTATTCCTGCCGGAGATGCCATGTTGCAAATAAGCGCTGACGGATATCCCGTTGCAAATGTTGCGTTGGAAATTTATCAGGATCATACACGCAGCGAAATAATTTTAGTGAGTAAAACAGACCCTAAAAAAACTCATGTGCAGATCCTAATGAGCCACACTGGTCATGCCGGCCACAATAATGCCGCTCCAATAAACATTCCGAAACACAGCGGTGGAAAAACTCCTTCTGCCAATGGAAATCTTAACCTTTTGAATATAGGGGGGAAGAAGTAAATTGTGTGTTTTCTGCTCGTTTACATTGTTGTTTTTGCATTGAGTAAATAATGGTAAATTTACCTGCAATCTATGCAGGAAAAAGAAGCAGAAATTTTCAGTAAGTATCTTGTAAAAAGCAGTCCGTCTGAGACGCTTATAAGCAGGTATGTGCTTGCCTGTAACAAATTAAAACTTGCGGGAAATGCTAAGGACGAAAAAATAGTTTCATTTGCTGTTAGAAATCCTTTTTTTCTTCCTTTGCTTGATGCTGGTCTTACATTTAGTAAACACAAAAGTTTATTGCGAAAAAAAATAATGATCATGCTCGCCATTCTTGAAACTACGCCTGAATATTATGAGCAATTCAATACAAAAAATTACAGCGGCGTAAAATGGATCGGAATTTTTTTTCGCGGCTGTTGGGCTGTTGCAAAAATGATAATGGGAAAATTTATTTTAATGTTTATTTAAGGATGCCACAGTCCCGATAGCTATCGGGATTGTGGCATTAGCTGCAAAAGAATTATGAGTGACGTTGATTTTATAGTTGTTGGTTCTGGTTGCAGCGGAGCAATGGCGGCACAAACGCTTGTTGAGAGTGGTGCGCGCGTGCTGATGCTTGATGTTGGAGTGAAAGGTGCGGAGGACGAAGGACGAGTGGCGAGTGATGAAAAAAAAATTCCATTAAAGGATTTTGAAAGCATACGTGTTGAAGAAAAAAATCAGCATGAATATTTTTTGGGAAAGAATTTTGAAAGTTTGGAAAGCACTGAGTCGGGTTCAGGTGTTCAATTGACTCCTGCACGAAAACATATTGTTAAACATGTGGATGAATTTTTAAAATACAGTTCAGAAAGTTTTGTGCCGGTTGAAAGTCTTGCCTACGGGGGTTTGGGCGCAGGTTGGGGATTGGGTTGCTGCGTGTATTCTACTGCTGAAATGAAACAATGCAATTTACCGGAAAACGAAATGCTGAATGCTTACGATGTGGTGGCCGGGCGAATCGGAATTTCTGCAGATGAAAAAGATGATGCAGATCCTTATACTATCGGAAAAACGAAAAATCATTTAGCTCCTTTAAAGATCGATGCAAACGCAGAATTGTTGTTGGAGAAATACAACATAAAAAAAAGCGGGCTCAATCAGAATGGTTTTTTTCTCGGTCGCCCTGCCCTTGCACTTTTGTCCGAAAACTTTAATGATCGCAAAGCAAGTGCTTATGATGATATGCATTTTTATCGCGATGCCGGCAACTCTGCTTACAGACCAGGCCTTACAATTGATGAACTGAAAAAGAAAAACAATTTTTCTTACATCGGAAACCAACTAATCATTTCTTTTTCTGAAAATGAGCATGGCGTGAGCGTAAAAACCTTTGATATTGAAAGTAAAGAAGAAAAAATTTTTACTGCAAAGAATTTAGTTCTTGCTGCAGGTGCATTAAGTACAGCAAGAATTGTTTTACGTTCGTTTAATTCCGAAAAACAAATTTCATTTCTGTGTAATCCTTACACGTATTACCCGTGTCTGCAATGGAAAATGGCCGGTAAGAAAATTGAACAGAATAAAACAGGAATGTGTCAGCTCTCTTTGTTTCATGATCCGCAAGGAACAAACTTTGATGTGGCAATGGCTTCGTTGTACACATATCGCTCCTTATTTTTATTTCGTTTGCTGAATGAAGTGCCATTGAATTTCAGAGATGCCAAAGAGCTTATGCGTTTTTTGCTTTCGGGAATTATAATTATGGGCATTCATCATCCGGATAGTTTTTCTTCGAACAGGTTTATGAAAAGAATGAGCGATGCCGGAACAGTAACGAAAGATAGTTTTAAAATGGAATTTGTTTTGGGAGAGGAAGAAGAAGCTAAAATTATTTCGCGCGAAAAATTATTTAAATCGGCCATGAGTAAAATGGGTGCGACGGCATTGAAACGCGTAGAGCCGGGAATGGGAGCCAGCATACATTACGCGGGCACATTGCCTTTTAGTAAAGAAGAGAAAGAGTTAAGTTTGGATTTAAACGGAAGGTTGCAAGGAACAAAGAATGTTTATGTAGCAGACAGCAGTGGCTTCACGTATCTTCCTGCAAAGGGATTAACGTTTTCACTGATGGCGAATGCGCATAACGTTGTGAAAAAATTAAACACATAGAAACATAGAGCAAATAGAAATAAATAAAACTATGTGTTCTATGTTTCTATGTGTTTCAAAAAAAAGATGATAAATACAATCGCAATAACAGGTGCCGGTGGATTCATAGGAAATGAGCTTGTAAATTATTTTTTATCGAAAGGAAAAAAAGTAATTGCTATGAACCGCTCTGTTGTTACAAATACGCATGAGAATTTCAGATATCTGCCTTACGACTTAGTGCAGAAACCTGATTTTTCTCTTTTAACTGATGCAGATTGCATTATTCATTGCGCCTTTATGGTTTGGGATGAGGCGAAGGCAAAGGATGATTTTAATTCTGATTACATAAATGCGAATGCCACGGGTTTGCTGGCACAGTTTTGCGAAAAAAATAAGAAGAAATTTGTTTTCATGTCCAGCTTTTCGGCGCACGAAAAAGCAACGAGCCATTATGGAAAACATAAATTTGAATTGGAAGAGAACCTGGCAAGCACACACATGGTCATTAAACCTGGTCTTGTACTTGGAAAAAAAGGTTTGTTTGCCAGTATCAATAAAATTGTTTCAGAAAAAAAGATCATTCCGGTAATTGGAAACGGGCAACAACCCCTGCAATGGATTCACGTAAAAGAATTGTGCATGGCAACTGAAATTGGTTTAGAAAAAGATCTGGTGGGTGCTTTTCCCTTAGCCTCAGAGAAAAGCATTACTTTTTTAATGTTAAATGAACTGATCGCGCAAAAAAGCAATCGTTCTCCCATTTTTATATTTATTCATCCGGCCATTGCTAAGATCCTTCTGGCAATTTTCGGGAAAAAACTTCCTTTCACAAAAGAAAACCTGGATGGGCTTTTGCAGTTGAGAGAGTTTGAAACGAAAGATACTTTGGAATTGTTTGGTATTTCAATTGCGCCTATTGAGGAGTTTTCGTTGTAAAACCCTCCTAGACCTTTACATTTCCCCCCTTTTTTGGATTGACTTCTGCCCCCCGCTTTCTTTTCTTTACGGCAATTAAAAACCCGTTTCCATGAAAAGTAAAAAAGTAATAGGCGTTATTTTTATTCTGTTTTTATTTGTGGTCTCTTTAATGCGCGCACAAGTAACAAACCCTTCAGTTCCTTGTATGTGCGACCCTCTGGCGCCACCTGCAAGCGGAGAAAGTGTGGTGACTGTAAACAATCTTACGCAATTGCAGAACGAGATCATTAGCGCAACGGGACCAAAAACAATTTATATTGCAAGCGGGGTTTATGATGGAACGCTCGCTCCTTACGCGAGTTCTGGTGTTGTGTGCGAGATCATGAAATCTGATATTACTATTCGCTCAGTTACCGGAAATCCGAATGATGTGGTCATTGATTGCGGCGCATTTGATACTTCAAGAATTGCAGTTCCTCCTTACGGAGATTATCCGGGTGTGCTTTACGGTTTTGTAATTGCTGATTGGTTGTATGGAGTTTCTGATACGTTAAGGAATATTACTATTGCCGATATTACTGTGCGCGATGCGCGCAATCACAACATTTCTATTGAAGGAGATTATCATCCGCAGAATATTAAAATTCATAATGTAGTTTTAATTAATGCCGGGCAACAACTTATTAAAGTAAATTCAAATAATCTCAATAATCCAACAGCCGTTTCAAATGGAATTATTGAATGTTCCACTTTAAAATTTGAAACAACTACTTGTCTGAGTTTTCACACACAAAACGGCTGGTACACAAACGGAGTTGATATACATGCAGGGCGTGAGTGGATTATCCGTTACAACCGTTTTGAAAATATTATTACACATCCTGCCGGAATTGCGCTTCCGGCAGGCGCAGCCATTCTCATCTGGTCTAATTCTGTGAATTGTATTACAGAAGGAAACGAAATAATAAATTGCGACCGCGGAATTGAATATGGAAACTGGGGACACATAGATGCGAGTTTTTTTGATAACAGCGGAGGAATTATTCGCAATAATAGCATACGGGGAAAAATTGGATGGAAAAACAGTTACGATGCAGATTATAATGGGCCTGCTTTTGAAGGAAGCAAGATCGGAATTTCTTTGTGCAATTCTGTAAACGTAAAAGTGTTCAACAATTCGGTTTACAATCCAAGTAATTATAACGACGATCGTGTTCGCTCGCTCGATCTGCAAGGATGGAAAGTGCAGGGTTGCGAATTCAGCAATAATTTATTGTTGCGCAAACCAAGAATTATTGGCGGAACGATTTCATATAATAATGCATGGTCAAATAATTTCTGGGATGCAACAAGCGCCTGTAATTATTCTTCCAACCAATTGCTTTCTATGTTCAACAACGCAAATGGAATTGTTCCTGATCTGCATTTAACTTCTGCTGCAAGTTCTGCGATCAATGCAGGAACGAATCTTACTGCATGGCCAAATGATTTAGATAACCAAGTTTCAGCTGACGGAATGCGTGATATTGGAGCAGATGAAAGAAACAGCGTTGTAAATTCAACGCCTTGCGCTGCTACTACAAATACAAATTTCGCAGCATTAAATCCTGCTGCATTTACAACTTTATTTTCTGCGTCTCCTTCTAAAACCGGAACAATTGA
>JACMLS010001053.1 GCA_014379485.1 Bacteroidia bacterium
TGCCAACACGAAACCAGATGCGTGTAAACGAAATAAAAGTGAGCGTTACAAAAATCATTAATCCCCTGTAAAGCCAGAAATCTCTTACCCGCTGCATAGGAATTTTCAACCATATTTTATGCAGCACTAAACCAAATCCGTTCAGTCCGCCCCAGATAATAAACATCCAGCTGCTGCCGTGCCAAAAGCCACCAATGAGCATGGTAATCATTAAATTTATATTTGTCTGAATTGCTTTTCTGAATCCTTTGAAAAAAAGAGAAAGCACAATAAAAATAAGTGCTATCATTAAAAGAGAAATGAAAACAGGGATGCGGTAACTTCCTGATAAAAGAATAACTACACCGCACATTAATGCAATTACAATATAAGAACCCGCAGTTCCTCCGCGGTTACCACCTAATGGAATGTAGAGGTATTCTTTTAACCAGCTGCTTAAAGAAATGTGCCAGCGTTGCCAGAACTCTGTTGTGCTTGCCGCTTTGTAAGGCGAATTGAAATTTGTTTTTAATCGAAAGCCCATCAGCAAAGCAATACCAATGGCAATGTCTGTGTAGCCAGAGAAATCTGCGTATACCTGAAACGAATAAGCGAAAATGGCGAGAATACATTCAAAGCCTGTGTACAGAGAAGTATTATGAAACACACGGTCAATAAAATTTACGGCAACATAATCTGCCAGAATTTTTTTTCCGAAACCATTCATGATCCAGAAAACCGCCATTCCGAATTCTGTGCGCGATAAACTGTAAGGCTCGTAGATCTGAAAAATAAATTCTTTTGCTTTTACAATAGGGCCTGCAACAAGGTGAGGAAAGAAACAAACAAAAAAACCATAGTCGAAAATTGATTTTACAGGCGTAATTTTTTCCCTGTAAATATCCATTACGTAAGAGATGCTCTGAAAAGTAAAGAAAGAAATTCCAATTGGCATGATCAGTTTGTCTACACTGAATTCTGTATTAAAAAAGCCGTTACTGAAATGCGAGAAGTGATTGAAGAAAGGATACTTCGTATTCATCACTTCGTTGTAACTTTCTGTAAAAAAGTAAGCGTATTTAAAATAGCACAGCAGAAATAAATTAAAGACAAGGCTTATGATAAGAAAGATGCGTTTAAAACCTTGTTGCCTGTATTTGTGAAGTAAATAACCCCACAAATAATCGCTGCAAATGGTAAAGAGCAGAAGAATTAAAAATACGCCGCTCGTTTTATAATAAAAGAAAAAACTTACTGCTAATAAAAAAATAGTGCGGACTGTGTTGTGTTTATATACGAGACTGTAAAGAAGAAGCACAACAGCAAAAAATCCCCAAAAGTACATTTGGGTAAAAAGTATTGGTTCGCCTTTGTTATAAAGGAACCAACCTTTGATCATTTCTACTATTTCTAAAGCGTTCAGTTTAGTTTATTTTTTTTTTAAAACGGAATTTGCATAATAGCTTTGCACAAATGCCTGGAACATAAGGTTACCCACAATATGATAGCCGCCACCTGAAAAATGCACTTTGTCTTTTGCTGCCAATCCCGCTTTTTGCCACAGGGCCATACTTTTAAAACCACCCATTACCATAAACAAATCCCAATAGCCGGCGTTGTATTTTTTAGAAAGTTCAAGTATAGCTTCGTGTGCTGCTAATGTTTTTGGATTGGGAACGTAAGCAGATCTTCTTCTCGCTTTTCTTACTTTAATATAGTTGTCCGTAACAGTTGTAAAAATAATTGCACATTCAGGTGATGCTCTTTTAACCATAGCCACCAAACTGTCGTAATGACTGACCATATACTCTTTTGTGAAATTGGGGCCATGTGTATCGTTCACACCAATAGAAAAAATTACTAGGTCAGGACTTAGTGACTTTAACTGCGGAACTAATAATTGCGATTCTATAAAACTCTGGCACGATGCTCCGTTAAAACCCATGCAGGCATAATAAAATCCGGGGTCTTCTGTTTCAAGACTAAAACCATACAAAGTAAATTCAGAAGAATTGAGCGAATCTATTTTTTGAACTTTAAAACTAACAGAGTCAATATTTTCTTCAAATTCATAAAGTGAATATCCTTCGCGCTTTACTTCTGTGTGTTTGTATTTTAATCCTGAATTGTAGTCGATGTAAAAATTGTAGGCAGGATTAAAGTTGTGATAAACTTTTATGCTTTTAAAATATTTGTGATGAAAATTTTCCTGCAACGCAATGGCAAAATCATTGTATTGCGCGTTTGTGTTTACGGTTATCCCATTCATTCCATAAACAGAACAATCTTCTTTTCCAACTGCAGGGCGGCAACGTTTCCAGTTGCCAGTAGTAAAGGTTTTATAAAAGGGCGGCGTGTTTGCTTCGGCAAGTTTAAAA
>JACMLS010000015.1 GCA_014379485.1 Bacteroidia bacterium
TCTCCGCCCAGGGTTTTTACCATGCGTTTACACAATGATAATCCAAATCCGGCCGAAGTGTTTTTTGCAGTACGCGTTCCGTTCTCTTCTGTTGCAAATGCGTTTATTGCTTTTTCCACATCAGTTTCTGAAATTCCGGTTCCGGTATCTGTAACCGAAAACTGAAGTTCTATGTTTTCGGCATCAGATCTTTTATGTGTAACCTTCACTTCAATACTTCCTTTTATAGTAAATTTAATTGCATTGCTTAACAGGCACATTAGTATATGGCTTAACATAAACGGATCGCCCTCTGCCCGTACTTTAGCGGTTAATTCGTCTGTTTCGCAACTAAATAAAAGCTTTTTTTTAATGGCATAGGGCGCAAGCAAGTCTTTAACGGTTTCAAAAATTTCTTTAAGTGAAAACGAAATAGGGGTGGGGTCTGTTTTATTTCCGTTCATAGACATTGGCTTATTTTTTTGTTCAGGTATAAGCAGAATTGTTTTCTTAGCATCTGCATGCTTCTTACTACTAAATGTCGTACCAAATAAATTTCTGTAAGAGCGGTACCTAAAACAGGTCGTTTTTGCACTGAAATACAGGGGAAAAAAAAGTGGAAATGGGGATTTTTTTCCACACAAAGAATTTTGCTCAATTACCCTTTAGGACAAAAACAGGTATGGACTGGTTTTTGTGAATTTGTGTACGGAAAATAGAAAACGGACTATAGGTTGATCTTTTTTTTAATGTGGGCTAATTCCATACCTTACCATGATTTTAACGTGGTGGCCTGTGCTTACTGAAAGAAAATAAAACAATATGTAAACCAATTCTAAAAAGATTCTATGAAAAATTTAAAGAGCCTTTCAAACCATTTAAGAAATACACGGCTTAAAGAATTTGCTGAAGAATATGTTCGTCAGGTTTCTACTATGGAAATTCCTTTGATGAAGCTTTTTTCTCACTTGTCAGAAGATCAGTTGATTCAATTGTCAGTTAAGAGTTCTGATGATTTTCTTTTGTCGCTTGAAAATGAAAGTGCATTAGAAAAAGTGAAGGCGAACCTTGAATTGTGGAAAGAAGACAAGCTTCCTGAAATCCGGAAAAATGAAATTCATCCTACTGATCTGATTCTTTTTTATGCAGCTCAAAAAAAGGCGCTTTACCCTTTTATTGCTGAGTACGCAGATACTGCCGTGGAAGCAATAGGCATAATTGCAGAGCTGGAAGATTTTTATACTAAAGCACAAACAGAAGGAATGCAAACGCTTTTTAAAATTCAAACACAAACAGACGTTGATTTGAAGGAGAGCGAAAAAATGTACCACTTGCTGGTAAACGAAGTGGTAGATTACTCAATTATTATTCTTGATGTACATGGAATGATCGTTTCATGGAACAAAGGCGCTGAAAAAATAAACGGATACAAGGAGGAGGAAATTAAAGCAAAACATTTCTCAGTTTTTTATACGGAAAAAGAAATATCAGCCGGTAAGCCTGTAAAGGTTTTAGAGGAAGTTGCTAAACATGGAAAATACACTTACTCAGACTGGCGGATTCGAAAAGATAAAAGTTTGTTCTGGGCAGATATTGTAATATCAGAACTGAAAGACGAAAAAGGAAAACTGAAAGGGTTTGTAAAAATTACACGCGATCTTTCCGAACAACAAAAAGCAAACGAAGAAATTTCGTTAAAGACAGAGGAGTTAAAAAGATCAAACAAAGAGCTTGAACAGTTTGCATACATTGCTTCGCATGATCTGCAGGAACCTTTGCGTGTGGTAACAAGTTATGTGCAATTACTTGCCGAGAGATATAATGATACACTTGATGAGGAGGCGAATAAATTTGTGAAATATGCAATTGAAGGAACTACCCGGATGCAGGGCCTTATCAATAGTCTGTTAGAATATTCACGCATAAACAGAAACAAAAAATTTGAGATGGTGAATGTGGAGGAGTTGCTTGATGAAACAGTAAAAGATCTTGCGGTAGCAATTAAAGAAAAAAATGTGAAGCTTAAGTACGAAAAAATGCCGGTGATCTATGCGGACAGGGTTTTGATGGGGCAATTATTCTTTAACCTGATCTCAAATGCCATAAAATTCAGCGGAGACAAATTGCCGGAAGTAATTATTTCAGCGAAAACAACAAAAAATGAATTTCGTTTTTCTGTAAAAGATAATGGGATAGGAATTAAGGAAGAATATTTTGAAAAAGTATTTGTAATATTTCAGCGCCTGCATACAAGAGAAAAATATCCGGGTACGGGAATAGGGCTGGCTATCTGCAAAAAAATAGTAGAACAACACGAAGGAAAAATCTGGGTAGAATCTGAACCGGGCAAAGGTTCTGATTTTCACTTTACGATAAAAAGAAAAAAAGAAGGGGATTCACTACCCGCAGAAAATTCAGAAACATGAAAGGCAAAATAAATATATTGTTGATTGAGGACAATCCTGCAGATGCAGACCTTATTGATATTTACCTCAGGGAAGCATATTCAAAAGCATATACCCTCACAAAGGCAGATGATCTGTCATCTGGCCTTGCGCTTTTATTAAAGAATGATTACGATGTTATTTTGAGTGATCTTTCTTTGCCTGATAGTTCGGGTATAGATACTTTTAAAGAAGTATACGCTGCTGCACCAGAGAAGCCGATCATTGTGCTTACTGGTCTCGAAGACGAATCTGTCGGCATTAACACCGTTAAATTAGGAGCGCAGGATTTTTTAATAAAAGGAAAGTTGGGCAACAAAGGCCTTAAGCGTTCTATTAATTACAGTATAGAGCGGTTTAAACTTTCAAAATCCCTATCGGAAAATGCAAAAATGCTTGAAGAAAAAACAGCAGACCTGCAAATGGAAAAACAGAAACTTGCACATGCCCAAAAGCTTGCCCACATTGGTAACTGGGAGTGGAATGTGAAAGAACAGGTTTTTAGTTGTTCTGATGAGATGTACCTGATCCTGGGACTTAAACCGGGAGAAAAAAAAATTACCTACCAGGAATTTCTTGATTTTGTTGATCCCGCAGAAAAAACGAGAGTTAAAAATACAATAGCAGAATCAGGAAGAAAATTACAGCCTTTTGATTTTTTTTACAGAGTCATTCTGCGCGATCATTCCATTCGTACCCTGCATTCGAGAGGAGAATTATTTATGGATGAACAGGTAGATATACAGAAGATAATAGGAACTGAACAAGATGTAACGGAAAGAAAGAAAGAAGAGCAATTAGAAGAGCTTGCAAAAGTTGCCACCAAATCATACAACGCAGTAACTATTGCAGACAAGAACGGAAAAATTGAATGGATCAATGAAGGCTTCACTAAATTTTTTGGTTATGAACTTGAAGACGTAAAAGGAACCTCAGGTGAAATTCTTACCCGTGGCGAAAAAACGGGCCTGTCGCCCGAAGCAGATTTTCTGAACACTATACTGCGCGAAAAAAAACCTTTGTCATACGAAAACAAAAACTATTCTAAAGATGGCAAAGAGTACTGGGTAATGACTTCGCTTACACCCATTCTTGACGAAAAAGGAGAAGTGGAAAAAATCATTTCAATTGATTCAAATAATACCCAGCAAAAAAACACGGAACAAAAACTTATTATTGCCAATAAAATAGCAGAGCAATCAATTGAGCAGGGCAATAAAGCACTTGAAGAACTTCACAAAGCAAAACACGAGTTGGAAGCTTCCTTAAAGGTTAAAGAAGAATTTCTGGCCAATATGAGTCATGAAATACGCACACCTATGAATGCTATTATTGGTTTTACCAACCTGCTCATGAAAGGTGAGCA
>JACMLS010001054.1 GCA_014379485.1 Bacteroidia bacterium
ACCAATGCCCGTTTTACCAAAAAATAAAAAGAAGCCTTGCTTTTTTTGTTACTTTTTTCAGCAAGGAAAAAAGTAAAAGAAAAGTTCTCGAGAAAAACAAATGTGTAAGCAATTATTTGTTCAGCAATCAGCGAACGATTGCTTCAACAAACTGATGTTTCTCAAATTCCTTTTTATTCACAATAAAATCTCCTTTATATTCAGGGCCACCAACTATAGGTTTTAATTTAAAAACAATTCCTTTTACAGGAAGGCCTTTTTTCTGAAGGTATTCTGTGAGTTCTGTTTTTAAATTGTTGGCGCGGGTTTGGGCGAGTTTTAAATTGCTTCCGCCGTATTGCGTAGTTGGAACTTTTGATGCGCTGCTGTTTATTGTTATTTCTGCCTTGCCGTTTGTTCTTACGCAATTTTCAAAGTCAGTTAAAAATTTATCGTATTCAGGATTGCTCTCTACTTTGTTTTTATTGTAAACAAAGTAATTGCTGAATTTAGCTTTCTCTGCGTTGGCCGCAACGGCAACTATCTCTGCCAGGTAAATTGTTTTGTTCAGTTTTTTTGTATTTAATCCTGATGTAGAGAATTGCAATACTTCAGAAGTATTTGTTCCGGAAGAGGCTTTTAATTCGTAATTTTTTTCTGTTTCAATTTTTATGTTCTCATAAACACCTTTTGCATTCGCTGTGTATGAGGTAAAAGGTACGTCTTTGTCTTTTTCTGCAATTTCAATTTTTGCGCCTGCAACGGGTTTTTCTTTTTCACCTTTCAAAATTACATTCACATTCAGCATTGCTTCTTCGCTTGCTTTTTTTGTTCCGGCTAATTGTACAGGTTTCAAAGGAATTTCGCGATTGATTTGCTGAAACGCATTTTCTTTTTTTACAGGCAGATCTTCTATCTGAAATTCAACCCCGTCTTTCTGATACGAAACAACGTATTCCATATCCGGTTTTAAAATGGTAGTAAAAGTTCCGCTTCTTTGCGGCCTGTAAATACCCACAAGATCTCCTGTGTTTTTGTCTGTAACAATTACCTCAAGTCCCTCAGGTAAATTTTCTCCTTTGGCGGGAATGAAAATTCCTTTAAACAACGCAAGCAATTCCTGGTCGTTGTTATCTACAAGACTAATTAAATAAATATCTTTTTCTCCAAAGCCGTTTCTATCCTCGTGAGATGATGCGTAATAAGCACGTCTGCTATCGGGAGATGTTACGTAAAAAACATCGTCGTCTGTTGTATTGATAGGGTAGGGCATATCTACCACGTCGCCAAATTTTCCGTCTGCATCCATTTCAGCGACCATAATATCAAAACCTCCCATGGTGCTGTGGCCTTCTGAACTGAAATAAAAATCTTTTCCGTTTGGATGTAAGAACGGAGATTCTTCATCGTACTGCGTATTTATTTTTGGCCCAAGGTTTAAAGGTAAACTCCATTTTCCGTTCGGTAATTTTTTACAACGGTAAAGATCTCTTCCGCCAAAACCACCTGGACGATCGCTCACAAAAAATAAAATATCACCGTCTGCAGAAAAGCAGGCGCTGGGTTCCCAGTACTTTGAATTTATTTCGGGCCCAAATTTTAAAGGAACACTCCACTCTTTTCCATTCCAGCTCGAGTGGTAAATGTTTCCGTCGCCGGCATCGTCACGATAAATTAAAAGTTCTTGTCCGTCAGGCGTTAAACCAACAGCACCTTCATGTCCGTTTGTATTTACGTTTTTGCTCAATGGAACAGGTCTTGTCCAGCCACCATCATCTTTTTTGTAAGAAACAAAAACATCTTCAAAATATCTTCCGTCAGATGTTCTTAAACCTTCTGATGCTCCTGTTCCTTCGTTTCCACGATAAGTAAAAATGATCATACGCTCATCTGCAGAAACAACCGGAGAAAAATCTGCGAACTCAGAATTTAAACTATCTCCCATATTGGTAATGGTAATTTTAACCGGAGCCGCCATTTTGTCTTTGGCATTTTTGCACATCTGCCGGTAATGATTCAGAATTTCAATGTCTTCTTTAAATTTCTTTTTATCAAGATAGCTTTCATACTGATCATACATTTTTAATGCCTCTTCAAATTTATAATCTGTATGAAGTGCCTGTCCGTAGTAAAAGAGTGCGTAATAAGGCGCATACTGGTACATAGGGTCATCTTCTTTGTACTCTTTGTTTACATTTAAAACTGCCTTTGCAAAATAATCTTCTGCAAGGTGTTTTTGCGATGGATGAAATGTGTAGCAATACCCGATCTTAAAATTAATATTGGCGTTGGTAGAATCTATTTTATAGGCATTCATAAATTCCTGCAATGCCAGCGAATAGTTTTCTTCCAGCAAAAAATCATTGCCTTTTGTAAAAAAATCTTTGTATTTATTTCTCTGCGCAAAAGTGAAAGAGGCTGTAAATAAAAAAAGCAGAATAAGAGATTTACGAAACAACATGATAAGGTTAATTTTATGTGAGGCGCAAATTTAGGTCAAATCTTTTTCATAGGGAAAAAATGCTCTTAAATTGGCAAAAAACGGGCTTTTGACGGGTTTTGCAGAAAAAAGGACTTCCGACGGGATATAAGATATGAGACAAGGAGATTTAAGACAGGTGCACGAGGTTTTTCTAATAATCGCGTAGCGATAGCCTATGGCTAAAGCGCAAACGAACCGGTTCTCGTGGCCGCATCGCGGTTACCTGTTTTCCGCCTAATTTTCCTGCATAGAAAAGGGAATGCCGGTAATGCGGCTGTTTACCCACCTGTTAAAATCAAAGTACTCAAAGGCAAGGTCTTCTTGTCCGCTGTTTTTAATTTCTTGAAGGGTATTTAGAAGGGTAGTCAGGTATTCTTTGTGCTTGGGCCGGCCATCGTTTTTATAAGCACCCTCTGCAAATGAAATAAATGCGCTAAAGAGTAAAGGAATTTCTTCTTTGGGAGAAAAATGTTTTTCGAGTTGTTTTACAATGACCGGAAAATAATCTGTGTGGTTAAGATCGTAATGAATAAGCAGAGACAAGAGAAGAGCATACGAACGTATATTTTCATTCTCATCAATCGTTTTATCGTTCAGCAATTCGTTACACCATTTAAGCGCCTGGTTAAATTTTGCGTTGGCCAGGTAAACGGCAGAGAGGTTGAAAAAATAAAAGGCTTTTCGTGTGGGATTTAATTTTTCTCTGAAGCGCTGCAGTGAACTTTCAATTCCCTCAAGAGATTTAAAGGCTTCTTCGTAATTACCTGTTAATTTATACAAAGTAATTTCTGCACTGCTCAGCATATTAAAATGTTTTATCTGCAGGTCTTCATTGTTGCTGATGTCAAAGATCTGCTGCACATTTTTTAATTGCGAGAGCGCTGTTAGCGCTTCCTGGTTCTTACCAAGGCGGTTGCAGATAAAAATAAGATTGCTCAGTACAGAAAAATAAACGTTGGGTTCGTCTTTAAACAAAAAAGCATTTTCGCTGATCAGTTTTACGTTCTGCGTTAAATGAGAATAGCAATTTTCGTAATCGTGTATACCGAAATAAAAAGCGCTGTGGGTATGATGAAAGAGGTATTTATTTTCTACAGAAAGTTTTTCGTAATTTATTTCAGAAGATTTCTGAGCAAGCAGTTTTGAAAAATCTACCTGGTTCTCTGTCTTCCCTTTTTTATTCAGCGAAGAAAAGAGATTACTTTTTAATTGCCAGAAATCGTTTTGCATGGTTAGCTGAGAGATGAGCCAGTTATCGTGCTCTTCAATATCTTTCAGTTGCTTTTCTGCATCGCCTGCGTAACCGGCTTTTTCCAGTAACCTTTTCTGCCACAAACTAATTTCTATAAGGCTCGAGATCTTTTCGTTCTTTAATGCTTTTTTGCGGGTGTGATATAATAATTTTTCTGCCTGTTTATAAAGCGTTTTTCTGAACAGGATCTCCACAAAATGCAGGTCTTGTTTCAGTTCTGCGTCTACAGAACTATCTGCATACAAAGCATCAAGGCTGCGCAAGATCTGGTCGTACAACCTTGTTTTGGTAAGTGCGAATTGTTTTGCAAATGCTTTGTCTTTAAATTTTATGAGAATTTCTTTTTCGTCATACTCATCCTGTTTGTCTATTGCATCAAATAAAATATCAAACACTTTATTATCATGCTTGATGTGATTTTGCATGTAAATTTTAAAATATCGCTTTTCATTCCTGTTCAGAGATTTTATAAGGAGATGAAGACTATCTGATGAGCGTTTTGACATTGGGCAAAATTAGCGAAAGGGAAGGGAAATGCAAATTCAGATTTCAGTTGGGTGGAAGGATGGAAGATTGGAAGGATGGGCGTTCATAGTTCGTTTGAAATTTTCCCAATCTTCCAATCTTCCAATCTTCCACCCAAAGAGAATTTCCTGTCAGTGTTCCTTCACTGTATACCTCTTCCTTTCGCATTTCTTTTTTTTTCTTTCAAATAAGTCCTCACCACGGGAATCGTTGTCACGACTATCAAACCAATCACAATCCATCCTAAATGTTTTTCTATTCCCGGAAATTTTCTTCCTAGAAAAAAACCAATGCTTGTAAGGCTTCCAATCCACAAAAACGCGCCTGCAACAGTGTATAAAAAAAACTTTGACAGTTCAATTTTTATTACGCCTGCAAGAATGGGGGCAAAGGTTCTTACGTACGGAATAAAACGCCCGAGTATTAAAGTTTTTTTTCCGTGCTTTTCGTAAAACGCTTTTGTAACTGTTACATGCCTTTTTTTGAAGAACAAACTATCATCACGTTTAAATAGTTTGTCGCCGGTCGCCCTTCCAAAATAATATCCAGTAATATTTCCCAGGATCGCAGCCAAAGACAAATAAAGAATCAACAAAAAAATATTAGTGTGGCTGAGGTACTCAGGTTTTGTGGCACAAAAAACTCCCGATAAAAAAACCAAACTGTCACCCGGCAAAAAAAAACCGAAGAACAATCCGGTCTCAGCAAAGATCACAAACAGCAGCAAAGCAAGTCCGCCGTAAGATAAAATGCTTTCGGGGTCAGTAAGTTTTTTAAGAAATTCCCAGGTTGTTTCCACTTAAAGCAAAGATAAGAACGTTTAACAACACTTAAGAAAAACAATATTGAGAATGATTCTTTTAAAAAGATGCTCCTGTATGATAGTAACCCGTCAATTCTCCTTTTTCATTTAA
>JACMLS010001055.1 GCA_014379485.1 Bacteroidia bacterium
AAGAGAAAATTTCTTTTCTACAGAATCTTAAAAGTAAAATTGCGCTGGCCGTTTCCTTTTACCGGAATGAAAAAACACAAAAAGTGCTTGGCCTTGGTTTAATACTTGCCGGGGTTTATTTGTTTATTGCCTTTACTTCTTTTGTTTTTACATGGGAAACTGACCAGGATAAAGTAATGGGGCCCGGCGCAGATTTTTTTAATCCGGATCTGAAAGTAAATAACTGGCTGGGAAAACTCGGTGCCCTGATCTCCAATTTATTTATTCATAAATGGTTTGGTGTTTCTTCTTTTTTCTTAGTTCCCTTGTTCTTTGGAATGGGGTTAAAAAAATTGTTTGCCAGAGAAATTCCTTTTTTACGCAACCTGAAAAGAAGAATGATCTTTTTTCTGGTATGGGGTTCTTTGTGTCTCGGCTTTTTTTTCACACAAAAATTTGTGTGGTTAGGCGGTGGCTTTGGATTTATTATGAATCAGCAATTGCAAGGCTTGGTGGGAAATGCGGGCGTACTTGCTTTACTCGGAGTTTCTATGCTTGTGTTTTTAGTGATTGCTTTCAACATTTCTTTTCTGAAAGCAAAAACAACTGAGAATGCAATGAACGAAGCAGAAAAAGAATTTGTTGAAGAAGATGATAAAAAGATCATTCCCATTCAAACAGCCAACAAATTAAATGCCGAAAAAAATAACGAAGATGAACTAAACCTCAGCAAAGAAGAAGAAGAGCAATTGCTTCAGTTTGAAGTAAAGAAAAATACTCCTGAGAACAAAGAGGAAGATGAAACAGAAAAGAAAGACAATGTCGTAGAATTCAATATGGTTCAGGAAGAAGTGAAAGAACCTGTTGCAAAAAAAACGGGCGAGGTAGATGTAACGATTGAGGAATTGAAAACAGACGAAATTCTCAATGACGATGATATTGACAAAAAAGCAAAAAAATTAGTAGAGGAATGCGGAGAGTTTGACCCAACGCTTGAGTTAAGTTCGTACCAGTTTCCTACCCTTGACCTGCTTATAGATTACGGAAAAGGAGAAGCGAAAGTGAGCCAGGAAGAATTTGCGCTCAACACAGATAAAATTGTTGCTACTTTAAGAAATTACGGAATTGAAATTGATAAAATAAAAGTTACACCGGGCCCCACAGTTACCCTTTACGAAATTGTGCCTGCAGCCGGTGTCCGTATCTCTAAAATTAAAAACCTTGAAGATGATATTGCTTTAAGTTTATCTGCTTTGGGAATCCGTATCATAGCTCCCATTCCCGGAAAAGGAACAATAGGAATTGAAGTTCCTAACCTGCATCCGGAAATGGTGCCCATGAGAAACATTCTTGCTTCAGAAAAATTTCAAAACTCAACTTTCGACCTTCCTATTGCTTTGGGAAAAACCATCAGCAATGAAACCTATATTGCTGATCTTGCAAAAATGCCTCACTTACTTATGGCGGGTGCAACCGGGCAAGGTAAATCTGTTGGTTTAAACGCAGTACTTGTTTCGCTGCTTTATAAAAAACATCCATCGCAAATTAAGTTTGTACTCATCGATCCAAAAAAAGTAGAGCTTACGCTTTTCAATAAAATTGAACGTCATTTTCTTGCAAAACTTCCAAACGCAGAAGACGCCATTATTACAGACACAACTAAAGTGGTACATACGCTTAACAGTTTGTGCATTGAAATGGATAACCGGTATGAATTGCTGAAAGATGCTCAGGTAAAGAACATAAAAGAATATAACCCAAAATTTGTTGCACGCAGATTAAACCCTGAATTGGGGCATAAATACCTACCTTATATAGTGGTAGTAATTGATGAGTTTGCAGATCTTATTATGACGGCCGGAAAAGAAGTGGAGATGCCCATAGCCCGTATTGCACAGCTGGCAAGAGCGGTTGGTATACATTTAATTATTGCAACACAAAGACCTTCGGTAAATATTATTACGGGTACAATTAAAGCAAATTTTCCGGCGCGTGTTGCGTTCAGGGTAACTTCAAAAATAGATTCGCGCACCATTCTTGATTCGGGTGGGGCAGACCAGTTGATAGGCCGTGGCGATATGCTGCTTTCTACCGGAAGCGACCTGATCAGAATTCAATGTGCTTTTGTTGATACACCTGAGGTTGAACGCATCTGCGAATTCATTGGCTCGCAACGTGCCTATCCAAGTGCCCATATGTTGCCTGAGTTTATTGACGAAAATGCTTCTTCAAAAGAAATTGACCTGGCAGACAGAGATAGTATGTTTGATGAGGCTGCTCACATTGTGGTTCAGCACCAGCAAGGCTCAGCTTCTTTGCTGCAACGTAAATTAAAATTAGGGTATAACCGTGCCGGAAGGATCGTTGATCAGTTAGAAGCTGCCGGAATTATAGGCAAATTTGAAGGTTCCAAGGCCCGTGAGGTGCTTATTAAAGATTTAATATCTTTGGAACAGTTTTTGAAAGACATTGGTGGTAAAAAAGATTAATAGACCACGATATCAGACTTTAGCTCAGAAAAAAAATGCCGATGAAAAAATTAATTCTCCCCCTTTTCGCTTTTGTTTTGTTTAATTTTTTAAACGCGCAGGCTCCTGCTGACAATGATCCGGCTGCAAAAAAAATATTAGATGAACTGAGTAAAACCACAAAGACCTACACAACTATTACCGCTGAATATACTTTTACTATACTGGGAAAAGATAAAAAACAGGTAGATAAGCAGGACGGGAAAATTCAGGTAAAAGGAAATAAATTCCGTCTCGAAATTCCGGGCAATACCATTGTATCTGACGGTAAAACTATTTGGAACCACAACAAAGACCAGCAGGAAGTCTCTATTAAGGATGTGGAGCCAAGCGAAGACGATATGATGGATCCGACAAAGATCTTTACTATGTACGAGAAAGGATTTAAATACCTTTTAGACAAAGATGAAAAAACAGAGGGTGGTGTTGTAATGAAGGTGGTAAAACTTTACCCGGCGGTTAAACCGGAAAAGAAAAAATACCACATAGCTAAATTGTATATAGTAAAGAACCAGATAAAAATGGTGAAACTGATGATGAGGGATGGAGGAGAACAAACTTTTGAAATAAAAAAATTCACACCCAATCTTGTACTGACCGATGGTAGTTTTGTGTTTGATACAAGCAAATTCAAAAAAGACCAGATCGTTGATGAAAGAGGGGGGAAATAATTTCCCTCCAAACTTTTGTTTTACAGTTTATAGTGTTATCCATTGAAAAAAATCAATGGATTTTTTTATTGTCATACTGAGTGGAGCCGAAGTATGACAATAAAAAAAACCTCCCGTTTTCATAGAAGGGTTCAATATTAAATTCCTGAAACTATTCAATAACCTAAATTCGTTTTTCCTGTCATCCTGAGCGGAGTCGAAGGGTGACAATAAAAAAAACCTCCCGTTTTAACAGAAGGTTTTTTAATTTTTTTTTAAACCTGTTATCTAAGCAAAACTCAGAAGAAATTCAATTGTCACACTGAGCCCTGTCGAAGTGTGACGATTTACTTCATCGCATTCACCTTTTTGGTGAGTTTTGATTTAAGGTTAGAAGCTTTGTTTTTATGAATTACTCTTTTCTTAGCAAGTTTATCAAGCATTGCAGAAATTTTTGGAAGCAATGCTTTTGCCTCTTCTACTTTCTCAGTAGCGTTTATTTTTTTAATTGCCGTACGAGTAGTTTTTGCAACGTAACGGTTACGTACTCTTTTCGCGTCGTTTGCGCGGATCCTTTTTTCTGCCGATTTGTGATTTGCCATTTTAGTTGTTTTATTTACCCGTTTTAAAACGGATGGCAAAGATACAATTTTTTGCTTTCCGGCCTCTGTTAATAACAAAAAAATTACTTTTTAATCCATTCCCTTAAATTTGTCGTTATTCCTTGAAATTTAGGGCATCAAAACATTTCTTTTATATCTCTCATTTTTTTGCTTTATATCGCAATTTTCTGTTTCTCAGACTGTTGTGGATAAAAACTTTGTACCCAACGGTAGTTTCGAAAATTTTAAGAAAAAATCAGATAACATTAAAGCTGCCATTCC
>JACMLS010001056.1 GCA_014379485.1 Bacteroidia bacterium
GAGAGAAAATTTCGGAAATCCGTCTTCTATCCACGGATTCGGAAGAAAAACCCGTTCGGGAATTGAAACGGCCAGGAAAACTGTGGCTAAACTTTTAAACGTTTCTCCGGCAGAGATCTTTTTTACTTCTGGCGGAACTGAAGCAGATAACATGGCCATTTACAGAACCATTGCCTGCCACGGAATTAAACACGCAATCACAACAAAAATTGAACACCACGCCGTGCTGCACACCTTAGAAACGCTTGAACACGATGGGAAAATAAAACTGAGTTTTTTAAACATTGATCAAAAAGGAAATGTTGATTTAGAACAATTAGAAGAACTTTTAAAAACCAACGAACGCTCTTTTGTTTCATTAATGCATGCCAACAACGAAATTGGAACACTTTTAAAAATTGGTAAAGTAGGGGAGTTGTGTGAAAAATACAACGCCATTTTTCATAGTGATACAGTACAAACAATGGGACATTTTACAATGGATCTTCAGAAATTAAATGTGCATTTTGTTACCTGTGCAGCACATAAATTTCACGGACCAAAAGGTGTTGGTTTTCTTTACATCAACAGCAAAATAAAAATTGACCCGATGATCTACGGTGGAGCGCAAGAGAGAAACATGCGCGGTGGTACAGAAAACGTTTATGGAATTGTTGGTTTGGCGAAAGCTTTAGAGATCTGTCACACAGAAATGGAAGCGCATCAAAAACACATTCGCGGATTAAAAGATTATATGATTGAAAAAATACAAGCAAACATTCCGGGCGCAGAATTTAATGGGGAAGAAGGAGACAGAAGTTTGTACACAGTGCTGAATGTTTTGCTTCCGCACACAGAAAACGCAGAAATGCTTTTGTTCAATTTAGACATTGCCGGTATTGCTGCCTCTGGTGGCAGCGCCTGTAGCAGCGGCAGTAATGTAGGTTCTCATGTACTGCGTGCATTGGGAATTGATATGACGCGCCCCTCTGTTCGTTTCTCGTTCAGCAAATACAACACCAAAGAAGAAATTGATTTTGCAGTAAACAAACTCACAGAATTTTTTAAAGTGGGGGAGAAGGTAAGCGCAAAATAATTCGCCCGAATTTCGGCGCAATGTTCAGAGTACCTTATTCCTCATTCTCAAAATAAACTTTATAAAATTTCATTCCGCGCTCCTCATCAAATCCTTTTTCAATGAATTCGTGTTTACTGTGCACGTAGATGTGAAAATTTTTGTCGAGTTTAATTACGCTTCGTAAATATTTCTGATTTTTTTTGAATGCAGTTTGCGAAACATCAAAATCCTCTATTGCTGTAAGATTGTTTTCTTCAATATAATTCTGGTGGTATTCTTTAAATTCTTTTTGCACAGAAGCTTGCGGCATTACTTCTTTTTTAAAATCGTTCATACTAAAATGATCACGGTCTTTAAAAAAACTTACGCTTTTGTTTAGCATGGCCATTTGCTGTGCTTTGGGTACATTGTTTTCTTCTGTAAGCACTTCTTCACAAAAACCTTTTGCTGCTTCAATAAAATTCTGAGTATGATAAAACGCATCTTCTCTTGGAACCAGGTGTAAAAAATCTTCCTGCCAATAAAGCGCCACCTCAGGACTTTTAGCGTTAAAATCTATCATACTCACTTTATAGCCTTTGTCTTTTTCTGTCTGAAAGATCAAGGCGCCTTTGTCTAATTTATTTATGTTTATTCCTTTTTCAGATTCAATATCGAACTCACTGCCTTCTTCCAGCACACGCAAAAAAGTTTCGCGATTCTCAGATTTAAAAATGCCTATTGCATCACATAACTCACCATCAACAGTCATCTCACTAAAATAGGCCATGTAAAACTCACCGCCTTTTACTTTAGGGTGCACACTTTGGTCAAATAAATGTTTTGCAATGTCTTTGGAATTATCGTGCATTACAGATCTGTCTTTAAAGATCTCATCTATTAATTTAAAAATTCCTTTTGAAGTTTTTTTAAGATGAAAATAAACATCAGACTTAAAGGGAGTCAAAAAATAATGCATCAACAAATCCTTAAGCGTTTCGTCTTTAAACTTAAATGGTTTTTTAGAAAGTTTAATCTCTTCTCCGTTCCCGTTGTTTCCTACGTAATGAACTGATA
>JACMLS010001057.1 GCA_014379485.1 Bacteroidia bacterium
ATATCGTTGGCAACAATAACATAATCAAAACTCATTTTACCCCATTTAAAATCGGGTTGTACTTCAATAAGTTGATTTCCGTCTTTGTCAGCTAAAGTGTAAACGTTTTTAAGCATTCCTTTTTTTCTGAAAATAAATTCGTTTTCTTTTCCACCTAAAAAAGTTTTAAAAATAATATTTCCGCCCCAGCTCATTTTAAAGCTCAGCAAGGTCTTCTCATCTTTCTTAACTTCAACAGTTGTACCCCAAACTCCTTTAGGTTCAATCACAAAACTCTGATGATCTGCCAGTTTAATTTCTGCAGTAAGCGAAAACCAGTTCTTATAAACCAGCGTTCCAATTCCATTCCCGGAAATAAAAAACGCAAAATTCCTGGTGTCATTAGACTTTACTGTAATTTCTTTCATCATGGCTTTCGAAATTAGTTGTTTACAACCTTATACTCTATACTTACCTTATACTGAAACTCCCTTACATAAAAACAAAAATAGATTAAACTCACTCGTCCCCCGTCCCCCGTCCTTCGCCCTCGTCCCTTATACTGAAACTCCCTTACGACGATTCTTCTCTTTGATGATCAATGAAAGTTCCCTTCCCGTCTGCCCTTTCACCGAAGTATTTTCTCTTGCGCGGCGCATTAAGTAAGGCAGCACATCTTTCACTGGCCCATACGGAACATATTTTGCAACATTATATCCTGCCAAAGTAAGGTTGTATGAAATATGATCGCTCATGCCAAGTAACTGAGAAAAATAAATTCTTTTATCTCCGTTTGCAATATTTTTTTTCTGCATTAATTCTACCAGAATTTTGCTACTGTTTTCATTATGGGTTCCGGCACACAAACCAAAACTTTCAATGTGCTCTAAACAAAATTCAAGCGCTTTGTTGTAGTCTCTGTCAGAATTTTCTTTTGAGTCTTGTATTGGCGATGGATAACCTTTTTCAATTGCGCGTGCCCGTTCTTTTTCCATGTAAGCGCCACGCACCAGTTTTGCACCTATGTGAAAATGTTCTGCATCTGCTTTTTCAAACGTGCGTTTCAAAAAATCTAACCTGTCTTTTCTGTATAATTGAAATGTGTTGTAAACAATAGCAGATTCTTTGTTGAATTTTGCCATGTTCTCGTCTGCCATATCATCAACGGCCTGCTGTATCCAGCTTTCTTCTGCATCAATGAACAATGGTTTTTTAGCGTTGTGGGCAGTTTTGCAAATCTTTTCTACTCTGTCTTTTACTTTCTGCCATTCTTTTGTTTCTGCTTCAGATAATTTTTCTTTTGCACTTACTTTTTCAAGCAATTCAAAGCGTGCAAGGCCGGTAACTTTAAAAACGCAGAACGGAATGTTTTTATCGTTGCGCGCCCTCTCTATAGTTTCAATCGTTTCAGTACAGCAATGGTCAAAATCTTCTTCGGCCTCTTTTCCTTCAACAGAATAATCTAAAATTGTTCCAATGTTGTATTTTCCCAAAGCCTCAATAGTTCTGTTGCAATCCTCAATGTTCTCGCCTCCCACAAATTGTTTGAAAATGGTATTTTTAATAAAACCCTTAAAGCCGAGTTTTAATCCCAAAGGCGCAAAAGTAGATCCGAATTTTACCATTGTGGGACTTCCGATCATTTTAAACAACCAATAAGAGCGTTTAAGGTCCTTATTACTCTTGGCTTTAAACGCATTTTCTGTATTATCGAAAGAAACCATCTCTATTTTAAATCTTTGTGCAAATATAAAAGCAAAACTCTTAATTTTAGAGAATTATTCTATGATTCTTTGCAATCAGCGAAATTAAAGGTGGTCATGAGCGAAAAGAAGGTTATAAATTCTGTAGGATACGAGGTTTTTGTTGGTAAACAGGCCTTGGCAGAGCTTGATCTTTTTGTGAAGAAGAAAAATTATTCGCGCATTTTTATTTTGTGTGATGAG
This sequence comes from Bacteroidia bacterium, assembly GCA_014379485.1. Taxonomy (GTDB): domain Bacteria; phylum Bacteroidota; class Bacteroidia; order B-17B0; family Aurantibacillaceae; genus AM-1111. The sequence continues at coordinate 1,926 of JACMLS010001057.1, forward strand.
AATACGTTTAAATATTGTCTTCCTGAATTGCTTTTTCATTGCGAAAGTTTGCAGGAATGCGAGTTGCTTGAGATTGAAAGCGGCGAAGAAAATAAAAACCTGGGCATTTGCAGCAACTTGTTCTCAGCACTTACAGAAAGCGGGGCAGACCGCAACTC
>JACMLS010000111.1 GCA_014379485.1 Bacteroidia bacterium
ATAATCAAGGTTTTCTTGCTGAACAACACGGCGACATCACCAAGGCGATAGAGTTCTTTCATAAGAGTTTAAAAGTTCAGGAAGAAATTATGGACAAAGAGGGAATGGCTTACTCTTTAAACAACGTTGGATTTATTTATCAACAGCAGGGTGAGATCCCTAAAGCGCTTCAATTCTTTCAGAAGAGTTTGAAAATTCAAGAAGATATAAAGGATAAAAACGGAATTGCTATCTCTTTAAACAATATTGGCGGCATTTTTGATAACCAAGGTGATGTTCCTAAAGCGCTAGAGTTCTATCATAAGAGTTTAAAAGTTAGGGAAGAAATTATGGACAAACAGGGAATAGCTGAATCTTTAATCAATATTGGGGCTATTTATAAAAGTCAGGGCGATGTTCCTAAAGCGCTGGAGTGTTATCATAAGAGTTTAAAAATTCAGGAAGAAATTAAAGATAAAGCTGGAATTGCCTACTCTTTAAACAATATTGGGGCTATACATCAAAATCAGGGTGACATCCCTAAAGCGTTGGAGTTCTTTAATAAGAGTTTAAAAATAAGAGGAGAAATTATGGACAAAGAGGGCATTGCCGCATCGCTGAATAATATTGGGGTTATATATCAAAATCAGGGTGACATCCCTAAAGCCTTAGAGTTCTATCATAAAAGTTTAAAAATTCAGGAAGAGATTGTAGACAAAAACGGAATTACGAACTCTTTTCACAATATTGGGAATGTTTTGTTTAAACAAGGGAAGGTGGATGAGGCAATAGTTTATGCCACGCGAAGTCTTGGCACAGCAAAAGAATTAGGATATCCTCATAATATTAAGAATGCGGCTTCTTTGTTAAAGGAAATTTACAGAAAGCAAAACAAATTTAGAGAGGCTTTTGATATGTATGAATTGGAAATACAAATGCGGGATAGTATTAGTAATCAGGAAACCCGGAAGGCTTCTCTAAAAAAACAGTTTCAATATGATTATGAAAAAAAGGAAGCGGTAGCTAATGCAGAACATAAAAGTGAATTAGATAAACAACAAGCTGTAGCTGATGAAAAGAATCGCAAACAGAAAATTGTTATTTTGTCGGTGGTTATTGGTTTGCTATTAGTAGTAGTTTTTGCCGCATTTGTATTTAAGTCGTTAAATACTACACGGAAGCAAAAACAATTAATTGAATTAAAAAACAAGGAAACTGAGGAACAGAAAAAAGTCATTGAAGAAAAACAAAAAGACATTCTTGACAGCATTCATTATGCAAAGCGCATTCAGACATCATTACTTCCGACAGAAAAATATATTGACCGGGTATTAACCAAAGTGGACAATAGCACTGAGGCATAACACGGGGCAATTGCGGCAGGGCTAAAAGAGGGTAATAGAAAGTTTAGTATCTTTAAAAAACCATTTGTGGTTATAAACTTTGGCCACGATAGCTTTCGGACAAAGACCAAAACTAATAGCTGCCAAACGTTACGCTTAATTTAAAGATAAACATTATGACAAAATTTTTAAAATTCTTTTTATTTCTTCCGATTGTTGTTTGTGCTCAAACGAAAAAAAACGACTGGAAGACTTTAGCCAAAGCCAACTATTCAATTCAATACCCTTCGGCCTGGGAATTGAACGAGAGCGGACAAGGGGGATCAAGCTTTATTCTTTTTTCTGCCTTGGAACCCGGGCAAGATAAGTTCAGAGAAAATGTAAATCTTTTAATTCAGGACCTTACAGGGCAAAACATTGACATAAATAAGTACACCGAAATTTCTGAGAGTCAAATTAAAACCAAGGCAACAAACGGCAAATTAATTGAAAGTAAAAGAATAAAAACAGGAAAAGAATATCATAAAATTATTTATACCGCAGATCAGGGAACGCTTCATTTGAAATTTGAAATGTATTATTGGGTAATTGCCAACAAGGCGTATCTTCTGACCTTTACAAGTGAGCAGACTAAATTTGAAAGCTTTAAAGCAACAGGTGAGAAAATTTTAAACTCTTTTAAACTAAAATAGTAAACAACGCATAGCAGCGATTGCGAACGGTTCAGAAAATTTTCTTATGTGCTCTCAGGTTTGTCATGTGTTTAAAATTTGAGGGAGGCTAAATGCCTCTTTTTTTTATGTAGTAATCGGATATATTCCATAAAAAAGATAATTTAGATAGATGAAAAGCGGTATCCAAACCATATTAAATCTCACATTGCTTCTGTGCGCTTTATCTAATTTGTTTTACGCACAAAAATACGAGGGAGAACTTTGCGAAATTGAATACAACATTTCCGCAAAAAAATCAGATCACTTGTACCAGATCCTTGAAACTAAAAAAAAATTCATGGATTTTATGAATATTAAAAAAGGAGATGTTGTTGCAGAGATCGGTTCAGAAGACGGTGTCTTTCTTGCGATCATTGCTACCATGTATGAACAGCACTTGATATTAAAAGATTAAGTAAAAACGCAAAGTGACAATTGAAATAAATTAAGAGGAGAAACATACATACCTATGTTCAAATTTACATCACCAATAAAAAAACTCACATTTCTTTCACTGATCCTTCTGTTCTTTTCCTGCTCAGTTCAAAAAAGAATTTACAACAGGGGTTTTTATATTGAGAAATCCCGCAACGCAATTAATTCGCAGCAAACTCCAGCAAAGATCATAACCCAAACGAACTCTGAAATCTCAGACCCCAAAGTAGTTTTCCACCAAAATAAAAAAAACACATTACCTAATGCAATAACAGAAAATTGTAATTCAACTCTTTTACTTTCTAAATCTCCTCATAAAAAAATTACTGCTCATCGCAAAACAAAAAATAAACCACATTTTATACGCGCGACTGAAAAAACAGGAAAAAGCAATTTCATAAAAAAAGAAAGCTATGTTCCTGTTTCAAAAGCATCAATGGACCAGGAAACATTTATAGACGTACTACTTTACATAGCTTTTATTCTTATTATTCTTGGCGTAATGTTTTTAATAGCGCTTGGCCTGTATTTTTTAGGTTTGGTACTCTGGCTTTCTATATTAATCGGAGTTCTTATACCTTTTATATGGGCTCTTATTATTGCGCTCACGTTGGGAGTTCATTAACCGTATCTTTTTCCTGAAAATGTTTATCTTAACCGTGTCAATTCAACCAATCTATGAGCAATTTATAAAGGAATCAAAAAAAAAGAAGCAATGATCTTAGCCTTTGATACTTACTATTATACTGACAAAGCTAAAACCGTTTGCCTTGCTTTTGAAAACTGGACAGATGCAGAGCCTTCGCAAATTTATACTGATCAGAAAGAAAACATTGCAGAATACGAACCCGGAGCATTTTATAAAAGAGAGCTTCCATGTATCATAAGCCTCTTAAAAAAAATAGAGCTTATAAATATTGAAGCCGTGATCATTGATGGTTTTGTTTTTCTTGACGATGAAGCAAAACCTGGTTTAGGTTATTATTTATATGAATATTTAC
>JACMLS010001058.1 GCA_014379485.1 Bacteroidia bacterium
TTCATGTACTTACGCACGAGATCATGAATTCTATGACTCCCATCTCTTCACTGTCTTCTACTCTCAAAGAAAAAGCAGAAAAACTTGATCAGAGAAAAGAAGATCCGGATACTGTTTATGACCTTTCTGAAGGACTTAAAATAATTGAAAAACGCAGCCTTGGCTTAATGAGTTTTGTAGATAATTATAAAAAAATAAACACCTTACCTGTCCCCGAATTCAGAACCGTTTACTTAGAGGAATTATTCAACAGGTTAAAAATGCTGAAGCAGGAAGAGTTACTGAAAAAGGGAATTTTACTTAAAACAGATTTAAAAAACCCGAAGTTAAGCCTTATACTGGATGCAGGATTAATAGACCAGGTACTCATTAACCTTGTCAACAACGCTGCCGACTCATTAGCCGGTTGTAAAAACGCAAGTATACACTTGTGGGCAGAACGAAGCGGAAATAAAACACTGGTATTGGTAAAAGATAACGGTACCGGCATTGCAGAAGAAAACCTGAACAAGATCTTTATACCTTTCTTCAGCACAAAAAAAACAGGTTCAGGCATAGGCTTAAGTTTTTCTAAGCAGGTTATGCGTTTACACAGAGGTAATTTAAGTGTAAAATCCATTACCGGCAGCGAAACAATTTTTGTTTTGGAGTTTCCTGCTGAAAATTAATCACTAATTAGCAATAATTCCGATAAGGCGACCAAATTATAATTGGTGAGGCTAATAAAAAAAAGAAATTTCAGAATTTTTTCACAACCTGAAACCAATTATACACACGTCATCTATCTGCTCAAGCTCACCCCGCCAGTCAGCAAAACTTTTCTCAAGTGCCGCATGCTGTTCGTTCATCGGTTTTTTTTGCAAAGACAATAAAAGGTCTTTCATTTGCTGGTACTTGAATTTTTTTTCTTTTGGTCCGCCAAACTGGTCAGCATAACCATCAGTAAACAGATAAATGTTGTCACCATTTTTTAAATCAACTTCATGATTGGTAAAAGGATCTAGTACACCGCTTATAAAAGCCCCTATCGGAATTTTATCTGCTTTCAATTCAATGCATTCACTTTCACGAATGATCCACAAAGGATTATACGCGCCCGCAAATTCAAGTTTCATTGTCTTAAGATCAATAGCGCAAACGGCAATATCCATTCCGTCTTTTATACTTGCATCTTCTGCAGACTGGTGGAGCATTTTAAACAAGCCCTTGCGCAGTTCAGAAAGTATAACAGCGGGTCGTGTAATACCATGCTCGTTCACAGCTTCGTTAAGCAAACTGTAAGCTACAAAAGACATAAATGCGCCCGGAACGCCGTGGCCGGTACAATCTACAGCGGCTACAATAACTTGTTTTCCGAATTTTTCTACCCAATAAAAATCTCCGCTTACAATGTCTTTGGGTTTAAAAAACACAAAAGATTCCGGCAGCAGATTTTTGATAAAAGCATCAGGCGGAAGAATGGCTTGTTGGATCCGCTTAGAGTAATGAATACTGTCTGTTATTTCTTTGTTTTTTGTTTCAATGATCCGGTTTTTTATAGCCAGTTCCTCGCTTGTTCTTTTTTTTGATTTATAGCGGATGTAAAGAATGATGGCTATGCTTATGAGAATAAGAAAAATAATTATGCCAATCGCTTCAATTATAAACTCACGGTAATTTCTTATTTTTTTATCTTGCTCTGCAAGTGCGTCTTTCTTATCCTGCTCAGCTTTTATTGCCGCTGCTTTCTTTTCATATTCATACTGATAATCTTTGCGGATAGAAGTTTTTCGGTTGGCTTCGTTGGTTACCGAATCTCTCATCTGCACAAACATTTCGTAATACTTAAGTGCATTTTTAAAATTGCCTTTGTTCCTCCACACTCTATCCAGCAGAGCAGCTGCACGCTCAATATTATCAGGATAACCTATGGTCTGCGAAATTTCGAGCGAAGCAGTGGCGGCTTTCATTGCTTCGTCTGTTTTATTTTGCGCAAGGTAATTGCCACCTATCGCCGCAAGAGAATTTGCTACTCCGCCTTTGTCACCTAACTCTTTACGCAGAGTAAGACTTTGCTGCAAGTAATTCATTGCACTGTCAAGCTTGTTCCTGTTGTTATAAATAATTCCTATGTTGTACAACGAATTCGCAATGCCGGTTTTGTCTTCAATTTCCTGTCGCAGTTTAAGGCTTCTTTTATAAAACTCGAGCGCAAGTTCAATGTTGCCTTGTTTAAAATAAAGCACGCCAATATTATTAAGCGAACTGGCAATTCCTTTTTTGTAACCCGATGCTTCACGAATCTTTAAGCTGCGCGAATAAGTTTCTATTGCCTTTTCAAATTCTTCCTGCCCCTCATATATATAAGCCATGCTGTTCAAAGAATTCGCCATTCCTTCCTTATCGTCTATCTCTTCCTGCACACCAAGGCTTCTGTGAAAAAAATCCAGGGCTTCAATCACCTCGCCATGAAACTGGTGAATAAAACCAATATTGTTCAAGGCATCTGCTTTATGCTGAAGAAATATTTCTCTCTTATTTTTAAAAAGCGGATCGGCCAATAATTTATCTGCAAGTTCAAGAGCGGGCCCTGCATAAGTAAGAATATCATTTTCTTCGCAAATCTCGCTCAGTTCGCAAAGCAAACGGAGCTTATCAGAATCATGCTTTGCGTTTTTTAATAAAACAACCAGAGAATCAAGGCTATTTTCCTGCGCAATAGAAACGTATGGGCAAAAAATGCCGAAGGTGGTTAAAAGAAAAAGGAAAAAAAGCGGGTATTGTCGCATACTTTCTTATTTGCCAGACTGCAATTTATTAACTTGCTTAGATATTTTATCAGTAAAATCGGTAAAATATTTTGCGTCTTTATTTAGCTTTGCCGAAGGGTTGTAACAAAACAAAAGTCCGCCCCTTGATCCAAACCAAAGGTTTCCATCATTATCTTCTACTATAGTTCTTACACTATATATCCTGTCTTCTTTTGTTGTAAAACTTTCTTTTGCGGTAATATTCGTAAAAAACTTTCCATTAAAACAACAGGCATCTCCTCTTTTACTGCCCCAGGTCCAACTGTCGCTACCAAACCATATGTTTCCGTGTTTATCTTCAAAAATACATGAAACACCATCATTGCAGAGGCCATCTTTTTCTGAAAAATTGGTAATGGATTTCCCGTTGTAACAATCAACACCGTGGTCTCTCGTACCTATCCAAATGTTACCGGCTTTATCTTCAGCCATACAAAAAATCATGTCATCACTTAGACCATCTAAACGGGTAAAAGATTTTTCACCAGTACTGAGCTCTGCTGAAGGGTCGTATCGATATACGCCGCCATGCTGCCAGGAGCTAACCCAAATACTTCCGTTTTTATCTTCTAAAACAGAAAGAAGAACTTCGCCAGATAAAAAATTAGCAAATGAATTGCCATTGTAACAATAAACACCGTGGTTTAATGTAGCGAACCAAAAGTTTCCTTTTTTGTCCTGTAATATACTACTAACATGCTTTGGACTTTGAGAATATGAGTATCTGTTGGTTTGGATAGTGCTTGTATCAGCCACATCAATCGGAAAATTTGTAAAAGTTTTTCCGTTATAGTTACAAACCCCGTTATTAGTGCCAAACCAAATATTACCGGCTTTATCTTCATACAAACAAGAAACCTCGTTATTACACAATCCGTCTTTTACAGTAAAACTGGTAAAAGTTTTTCCGTTATACCGGTAAACTCCCCTACCTGAAGCGGCAAACCAAAGATTTCCACTTTTATCCTTTAAACTGCTCGAAACAATATCAGCAACCGGGTCGTATTCTTTAGCACTTGCTTTTATACTTGTATCACTTATATTTTCTTTCGGAGACCTTGCTTTATTTTGTCCGTTGCCGGAAATTATACAGCTCAGCAATAACAGCAAAGAATAGATTTGCTTCATAATTTAAAGATATCAAATACATAAGAAAAGCAAAAAGGCTACCGATAAACGATAGCCTTTACTGGCGGAGAAAGAGGTTCCGCAACCTATCTCTGCAAGCCAATAATACCAACGGTTTCCAAATTTTTTCTTTACAGGGTACCCACTAGGGTAACTGAACTGGGATTATTTCAAAGTACTAACTCCTCAAAGATAGGGGTTTTACACGTTGATTGCCAGGCTTATATGCAGAATAATAAGAGTATTTAAAGCAAAAAAGTCCCTTCTTTGTATATCAATACAGTAAA
>JACMLS010001059.1 GCA_014379485.1 Bacteroidia bacterium
ATCAGCGCCATATTTTACTGTACCATAATCGTGAGAATTTTTTTCAAATTTAATGTCTGCATTACTTGGTTTAGGTGTTGCAGGTGTGTTTACCTGTGCGGTTACGCCCATGCAAATGCAAAACGCAAATGCCGCTGTAAAAAATAATTTTTTCATGTTTTTAAGTTTAAGATGAATAAAAAAATATCAATAATTATTCATGACACAACTTTCATTCCCAAAAAAGTTAAAATGAAATTTATTTTATTTTTTTTTCTATGACAGATTTTTTTGTCGCATTAAGTGGAGACGTGTTTTTGCGGAACATTTTTTTGTCACACTGATCGGAGTCGTTTTTTGTGAAACTTTTTTTTGTCACACTGAGCGGAGCCGAAGTGGGGCAAAAAAAAATACCAGCATAACTGCAAGGATTTTATAAACAAAAAATGAAATCAGAATTATTTTAAAGCTCAATTCTTTTATTGTCACACTGAGCCCTGTCGAAGTGTGGCAATTACTTACCTCCCTGTGGTGTAGTTGTAGTAGGCACAGTAGTAGGAGCAGGAGTTGTTGGCGAAGGTTTTACAGTTCCTTTAATTGTAATAACTCTGCTCGGAGTTTTTGAGTTAGTGGTAACAGTAACTTTTTTATCGAAAGGTCCCGGACGGTTGGTATCGTATTTTACACGTAACACACCAGATTTTCCTGGAGCGATCGGCTCTTCAGGCCATCCTTTTTTTCCGTCAATCATAGTGGTAGTGCAACCACACTGTCCTTGTACGTTTTGTACGATCAGCGGAGTTTTACCTGTGTTTTTAAATTTGAATTCGCGAATTCCGTTTCCACCATATTCAACAGTTCCGTAATCTACGGTTTCATTATCAAAAGTGAGCTCAGGCGCGCTGGGATCAATTGATGGAGTTGCAGTTTCCTGTGCATTTAATTTGTTACTTCCAATAATCAGCAACATTGCACATGCGATTGAATAAAGTGATTTTTTCATTTTAGATTTTATTTATTTGTTCTTAATTTTTATTTTTTTACAACTTTCCCTTGTCAGATCGAGCGCAGCCGAGATCTCATTAACTTGTCATACTGAGTCCCGATGGCTATCAGGAAAGCATGATTTAACTTGTCACACTGAGCCCTGTCGAAGTGTGAATTTAGTTCCCTTTCTCAAAAGGAGTTCCGTTATTCGGTTTTTTCTCTGTTGGAAATGGTTCTTCAATAGGTTGCGCCTCCACTGTTCCTGTAATTTTAAGAATCACCTGACCCGATTTAGCATTAGAAGTTACAGTAACTTGTTTTGTAATAGGGCCGGGACGTTTTGTATCGTAATGAACTTTCATTGAGTTGGTTTTACCTGGCAGAATTGGTTCTTTTGGACAAGTAGGCACAGTACAACCGCAACTTCCCTGACAAAGGCTGATGATCAATGGATCTTTACCGGTATTAGTGAATTTAAATTCACAATCTCCGTTTCCACCCCATTTTACATTTCCGAAATCATGAACCATTTTTTCGAATTTGATATCTGCATTGCTTGCAGGTGTGGTAGTTGTGTTTCCGGTTTCAGTTACCACTTGTTTTGGTGGAACTTCTTTTTTCTCTTGTGCAAAAGTGCTGAGGCAAAGGCCGCAAACTAAGGCTGACGCAAGTACTAATCGTTTCATTTTTTCTGTTTTTATTAGGTTTTATTTATATTTCCCGAACTTAATTCCGGGTTATTTTCTCAATTTATAATTGCAGCCAAAATCGTGCCATAATTGCAGTTTTATTCGATTTAGTTACTCTGGTAAAAATATTTTCTCTTTATTCCTGAAATTTCATCAAAAGACTGCCTTTTTAACAAAATCAAAAGCCAATTTCCCTGAAATTTCAAGCCCAAAATAAAAAAAAGAAACAAAATCCTTTTTTCAAATTTTGAAGCACTAATGTAGTCAAAGAAATTGAAGCGGTCAAAAAATTTTGTTTCCGGAACCTTGAATTTTACAAGTTTTATCTGAGTTCAGGATTCTTGTTTCTTTTTCTGTTAAGTCACGTTACAGATATATCAAACTGGAATAAGGCCAAAAAAACTGAAAAGTGTTGAACAAATCAATTTTGAGCTTAACTTTGTTTAGCATGAAACCCTACCCGAAAGAAGTAATTGAAAAATTTACAGCCCATGTCCTTGAAAAACCAGAGGGATATAATTTTTTGCACACCAACGGTTACCAGGAATTGCTGGCAACTTTAGATGCTATACGCGGAGACGAAAAGGCATTTTCTTTTTTAATGAAATTTAAATTTTTTGAACTCGCCGGATTTGTAAACGCTATATGGGATGACAGAAACGCATTAAAAATGTTGCTCGATAAAAAATATTTTGAATGGGCCGCCGCCGCAAACATTGTTAATGGAGACGAAAAAGCAATGGAGTTTTTAACCCGAATGGGAAAACCGCATTTTATTGCGCTTGCCCTTGCTATTCAAAAACGTATCCGCGAAGACAATGATAAGAACAGTAATTTTTTCAGCTTCACAAATATTTTTAAGAAGTAAAAAATAATTTTCTTTCGGCAGAATTTTTTTCTTCAATAAATTACCTGAATTTTTTCTACCACCATTATTCCCGGACCAGGAGCAACAATTCCTTCTTTGCCCGGAATTCCATCTGCGCCGTTTCTTCCATCCTGTCCCCTTGGATATTGATTGCTGCCACTTCCGCCTGAGCCACCGTAACCACCTTTGCCAGCTTTTCCGGCAAGGCCTGGTTTATTTTCAAGTTTTATTTTCTGGAGAAATTTCTCTGCCTCTATTTCAATGTAGATGGTTATTACTCCTGCATTCCCCGCATTACCTCCGTTCCCACCGTTTCCACCGTCGCCCCCGTTTCCGGCGCTTCTGCCCGGCCAGTTGTTTGTACCGTCTCTTGCGTATTTTCCGTTAGAGCCCGTTCCGCCATTGGCTCCATCGCCACCGTCACCCCCGTTAGCAGAGATCTTTAAAGGAAATTTCTGAATATTATGAATGAAAACAACAGAGGTGTCTTTGGCAACGCTTTTAATATACACCTTAATAAAAGTGTCTGCACTCATTTCTGTGCTGAATAGTTTTATGTACACCACAATATCTTCGCCGTTAATTCCATCGCTTCCGGAACTTCCGCTTCCGCCAGAAACGCCTTCTCTGAAAAAGATCCTGAAACCGCGCTTTCCCTTATCGCCGTCAAACCCTTCTCCACCTCCAAAATTAAAATCGCTTTCACCATTAAAATCAACCGGAAAAATTAATTTCTGCGTTTTTTTCTTCAGGATTTTGTGAGTAATGGTGACCTCAATATTCTTCCCTTCAGAAAATGTGCGCATGTCTTTGCTTACATATAAAACTCCCTTTTCAATTGATCCGCCTTTTACAATTACATCAAAGTCGCCCCAGTTTTGTTTTTGTTTAAGGTTGGTGCTAGCTTCTTCTTTTTCATCTGCAAAATATGTTTTTCCGTTTCTTCGCCTGATCTCTAATGTAAGCGGAAAACTTTCGCCGGGCCGTACTTTTTTTTTATCGCAGAGAATTTTAAAACTGCTCATGTTTTTTTTCTCACCAAAAAATACTTTGTTGTGAACAGTTCTTCCCGAAAGAAAGAAAACTGAAAAAGAAAAAAGGAAAAGAAATTTTACTGCGTTCATTCTGCAATAAAATTAGGAATTATTTTTGGTGGGAGGAAAATTAAACATTTAAAGAAAAAAAAATCAGGTTTTCTCTTCTGAAAATTCTTTTTTCAAAACTACCGCACCAAAAAACAAAATAAATTGAGAAGCGATCCAGAAAACAGAACCGGGAAGCATACAATAATACCTGCTTATAACTCCTAAAGACATGATAAAAGAGATCATCAAAAATACTCTTCCAACTGCAAACCCTTTCTTTTTTTCAGAGCAGAGTAAAATTATCAGACCTGTATAAAACGGAAGGTTAGAGATCCATGAAATAAACATAAAAGGGTTGCTGTCAAGTTTTTCAATCGTAAATATTCCATTTGGAATACATTCCCATCCATAATAATTGATATTGTCCCTATAAGACGGAAGAAAAAGTGCAATTACATAAAGCGCAACAGAAATTGAAATGAAAATAATTTTTTTGGATGAAGACATACATCTGTTTTTAGCCTTCTCAGAAAAAACTTAGGCAATCAATTCAGTCAGAACTTCTTTTTCCTGTCTTTTAAGAGAATAAGCTCCCGCGCATAATAATACCTGCGAAAAGATCCAAACGTAACAGCCAATGCCCGGAGAAAATGAATAATAAGCCGGATTGCTGTAATTGATCAATGAACCAAGTGACATTATAAAAGAGAAAAACAGAAAATAAAATGAATTGGAAAACCCTTTTTGTTTTTTAGAAAATATAAGAATGATAAGACCAATAACGAAGGGGAGGTTGGAGATCCAGGAAATGAATGGAAAGGGATTGTTGGATTGTTTTATAAAATCTGTTGTGCAAAAGCCCATCGCTAAACACTCAAGCCCATTGCCATAACCATCCTTAAGATGATGATAATGATAGGAAGGTAAAACCAGTGCCGCTAAATACAAAACCAGCGAAATTGAAATGAAAAGAAACTTTTTTTGCGAATTACCCATTATCATACTCTAAAGGTACCGCCCTTTTTCTGCTTGAAATGTTTAGTTCTGTTAAAGAAAAAACTATAAACTTTTTTTAACGCTTTGTGCCCACTATAAAAAAAAACGTTGCAGTTTTTTCATAATTTTATGAAAATCTATAATGAGTTTAGGTTAATTCACTACTTTCACATTGAAATTGAAGCCTTATGAAAAAAATTATTTATTTATTCGCTGCCG